>JAUYAM010000003.1 GCA_030693425.1 bacterium | reverse complement strand
GAACCCAACAATTAAATTAGCGATAGGAGACACCGATACAGGATTGAACTGGGCCGGAAGTGGACAGCTCGATTTGTATTCTGACAATACAAGGACGCTTAGTCTAAGAGGCGGCAACGTCGGCATCGGGACGGCGGGGCCTACTCAGAAATTGGATGTAATAGGTTATGTAAGGGGCTCTTCGGGTTTATGTATTAATACTGATTGCCGTTCAAGTTGGCCAGCAGGAGGTGACATCACCGCAGTTAGTGCCGGCTCAGGACTTACTGGCGGAGGCACTTCAGGGAATGTTACTTTGGATGTGGGGGCGGGGACCGGAATTTCAGTGGCTGCTGATAATATCTCTGTAGTTTATGGTTCAGTTGCTGGAACAGCAGCTCGAGGAAATGTTAGTCTTACCGGTCCTGCGGCTGGAAATGGGCTAACTGGAGGTGGCGGCGCAATTGCTGTTGGAGCCGGTGGGACTTTTACTACTATCAATGTTGCTGGTAATTCAACTTTGACTGTTGCTGCTGACTCAGTTGGTATTAATCTTGCTAATGTCAATACCTGGACAGGTGCTCAAACTTTTTCCGCGAACACCAATTTTCCGGGTTCGGGCATCTGGAATACTTCCGGCAACGTCGGCATCGGAACGGCGAATCCGGGAGCAAAATTAGAAATTGCCGGTCAAATTAAAATCACCGGCGGTTTGCCGGGCGCAAACAAGGTTTTGACTTCAAATGCCGTCGGTTTAGCCACTTGGACTACGCCAGCCAGCGGACTACCGACTGGCACTTCCGGCCAAACCTTAAGGCATAATGGCACAAATTGGATCGCAAACAGCCTGATTTTCAACAATGGTACCAATGTCGGCATCGGCACGGCGAGTCCTGTTGTAAGACTCCACGTTTATGGCGGAGGAGAATCTTTGAGATTAGATGGAGGTGGCAGTTATTCTCGATTAAATTTCATGTCAGGGGATGCGACTGTTGCCGGAGTTTTGAACCGCAATTCTACTTCAGGTTCGACAAAACATTTTTACTTTGGAGAGGATTCTGATAGTGGCCAGTGGATATTTCGAGGCAGTGGTGCAGTTATGATTGGCAGCAGTGGTGGGGGAAAATTAAATGTTGGGACCATTGACCCGGTCTATGATATTAACGGCAAGAAATATGCCACCTATGTTTCAGATTTTGCCGGCGGAGTAAGAATGGAAACAGCCGGAACTATACAACTGACAACTGACAACTTACAACTGACGACCGACAACTCGCAACCTACAACTGACAACTTACAACCGGAAATCGCGATTAATTTCGATGAATTAGAAATTGGTTCCGATTTGTGGCTGTTCTGGCAGGTGTCTAATAAAAACATAAAAGACGTGGCGGTTTTACTAACTCCTGGGTTTGAGGGAAAAACTTGGTATGAGAAAAGCAAAAATACCATAATAATTTACGGGGAAAGGGCGGGCGAGGTTTCCTTCAGATTATCGGCGCCAAGAATTGATTACAAAGATTGGCCAAACTTGGCCGAAGATCAAGATTTAACGGGAATAAAAGTCAACTATTAACCCTACAACTAACAACTTTACAACTGACAACTGACAACTAACAACTAACAACTGACAACTAACAACAAACAACTGACAACTAACAAATGATAACTAGCAACATGCAACAAACAACTAACAACAAACGAGAATTCAGATTTCAAAAATTCCCAGTTTATAACGATATTAGAAAATTCATTAAAGATATTTTTTCAATTACCTCGAAATTTCCAACAAAATATCAATATGATTTAGGTTCCCAAATAAGAAGAGCAGCTATTTCAATTTTACTTAATTTAGCGGAAGGGTCGGGTCGAAATTCAGATAAGGATTTTAATCGGTTTATTTTAATAGGGTTGGGATCAATTTATGAAGTAGTAGCTGGTTTAGATATAGCCTTGGATAACGAGTTAATTTCGAAAGAAGAATACCAGAAGCTTTATGAAAAAGCTGAAAGCATCAAAAAACAACTTGGTGGATTGAGCAAGACATTAAAGGTTGCATGTCGTAAGTCGTAAGTCGTTAAGTCGTAAGTCGTAATAAGTTAGAATCTTATGTCAAAAAAAGGAATAACTATTTTCGCCTTAATTTTGATCTCGATTTTGGTTTTGGGAACAGTTCTTTACCTGAAACTTAAATCAGTTCCTCAAGTAAAGCCAGAAGGGAAGGAAATTTCAGAAACGGCTGAAAAACCTTCTGAAAGGATGGGAAAGTTTTCTGTTAGCGGAGGAGAAATTCCTGGACCGGCTTTTGAAAAGGAATTAATAGTTGATCCCTTAAAACCAAAACTAAATGAAATCCAAAAATTTTCAATTTGGGCAAAGGATCCAAAGGGAATAAAAGAAGTGACCGGGGAAATAGAAACAGATAATAAAGGAAAGGAAAAAATTGGATTCAAGTTGGTTGAAGGAAGGAATGAGGAAGGAAGGTGGTTTGGCTCTTGGCAAACTAAAGACGTTTCATCTGGAAGCCACTATTCAATTTTGATTTTGGCAAAGAATGAAGAGGGAAAAGAAACAAAACTTAATTTTCCCTTTGAGGTCCAATTTTGAGGCCCAAAGGCGTTAAAATAACGCGAAGATTGTTAAAATCGATGACCGAAAGCCCCCAAAATTACAAAAGAAATCAGAAACTTTGGATATTGATCGGCCTCTGTTTCTTTATTTTCTCAATTTTCCTGATTTCCTTTTCCTTTAAAGATCTGGGGAATTTTTTATTTCCCCCCGAGAAACCTTTTTCAGTTGATAATGTTTTCAGAGAGATAAAAAAGGAGTTCCATAAGTCAACTTCAGAATATCCAATGATGGTGGGTGATAAAGTTGTTAGCTGGCAAGAATTGGATCAAGTTCTGGAGTTTGAAGAAATGCTTTGGAAAAATAGGCCGATAAACTGGCAGATAAAAGCATTAATATCTAAGAAGGGCTATGAATATGAAAAAGAGGAAATTGTAAACCTTCTTTTAAAAAGAAAGATTATTGAACAGATAGTTAAAAGCTATGCCATTTTGGATTTAACTGATAATGAGATAGAAAAAGCTAAAATAGATTCTTTTAGTCAAAATTACAAAGAGCTTCCCTTTAGTTCTCATTTGGAAATGGAAGCCAGGGCCAGAACAAGAGCTTTTAAGGAAAAAATCGACAAAGAATTGGTCCAAAGATATACCGGGATTCTCGTTTATGTTAAGTTTGAAAGCGCTGGAGCTTTTAATTTAAAGAATCGGGGGATTAACCCCAAAGTTAAGGCCAAAGAAAAGATAGATGAATTGTACCAAGAAGCAAAAAGGGGCGTTGAAACCATATCTTTGGCCGCGCTAGCCAATAACGATTCAGGGATAATAGAACTCAATGATCGCGCCCAGGCAATAATTCTTGATGAATCTGCTTTGATAGATCTATCTCTTTCTAGCCCGGAGATCAAAGAGGTTATAAAAAGTTTGTCGTCTGACCAGGTAAGTGAAATATTTGAACTTTCAGCGATTTTAGATCCAAATTCCAATGAACATAGGCCCTTTGCCTACGGTTTTTTAAAGATTGATAGGGTCAGCGGTTCAGCCGAATCGTTAGAAAGCCTCATTCAGCAGACTAAAGACAATTTAAAAATAGAGATTAATATTAATTAAAACCGTGAAGACTAATAAAGCACTTATAATCATTTACTTTTTCTTTATTGGTTTTCTTTTTGTTTTGCCCTTAACCGGGGAAAAAGATGTTCAGGCGGCTTGCCCTTGTAACGGGACTGCAGGAATCAGATGCCGTCTTGACGAAGACGTGGCTTCAGGAGATAGCGTTGATTGTGATGTTTCTGTGCAGTATGCCAATAATTGTACCGCATATTGTAACTGGTATCCTTGCGACGGGGCGGCAGAGTCTGGCGATTGCACTATTTCAGCTGGAAATGATTCGTGTACAGTTAGTGACCTTGATTGTCTCTGTTATCCTTTTAGGGTAACGATTTCAGCTGAAGAGGGGTCTGTTACTACTAGCTGTAGCTATGACGGATGCGATGGTTGGGGCGGTTACCCTTATTATGCGTCGGGTTATCATTGGGTAGGAGTCGCTAACCCAAGCACCTGTACAATTACGTGTGACTATACCCCTGGCTGCTCTACGACCAAGCCAGTCTGGTCTTCGGTTGGTTCCAGTAATATTACTGCCAATTCCGCGACTTTGGATTGGGCCCTTTCCTCTTGGGGCGAAGAATGCTCTTGTAGTGGCGCTCGCGAGTACGAAACTCATCTTCATTCTGGTTCTACTTGCAGCAGCTATTTGCAGCATTGGTCTTTTGAAACAGATTCTCTAACTCGTTCTAAAAACGTGACCGGCCTTGCGGCTGATACCACCTATAGCTACTTTGTTTGGGCCATGAATAAATGCTATGTGTCGGATTCAAGTACGCCAAATGCTTTTAGCCGATCTTCTTGCCATAGTTTTACCACTACTGGGGCTTGCAATGACTCTTGCACTGGATACCAATTGGTAGATTATAATAGCGATTGCGTTAGAAATAGCACTTGCGGCACGCAATCAACTCGTTATACCGGCGGGGAATGCTCTGTTTGCCCCTTAAACAATAATTCCTGTTCCTCAAAATATCCAGGAAATACTCAAACCTCTGGGAATTGCGTCATTCCGGGAAATATGCGGTCAAGTCTGGATTTCACCATCTCGCACAACGTCACCTTCCCGGGATCAGCGGCGTTAACGGTAGGAGGGAATTTGATATTGAATAGCGGAGGGAGAATAACCGCTGCTTCCGGAGCCACCGTCGTCTTTTATATTGGAAAAGAAATTAGAATGCAGGGAGGAAGGATTGATTTAACAGGCGGTTATATTTTAAACCAAATTCCATAAGATTCTTAAAATCCAAAATAAACAAGTTTGATTCTGACGAAATAAGCAAGCTTGTTTCTAACGAAATAAAAAAATGAAAAAAGAAATTTTTGCCCCGTTAGAAAATTTAAATTATAAACTAGCAAAAGTTGGAAATCGCAAATTTCTAACCAGGTTTATTTTTTTAATAGTTTTTCTGATATTGTGTTTTAGTTTTGGAAAGATGGAAGCGGGAACGGAAGACAATGTTTTGGGTTGGGCCTGGTCGGAAAATATCGGTTGGATTTCTTTTAACTGTAATAATCCCGAATTACCATCCCCTCGCTGTACCTATAATTACGGAGTGAATATTAATTCCTTAACCGGAATTCTTTCAGGTTATGCCTGGTCAGAAAACATTGGCTGGCTCACTTTTAATGAGTCGGAACTGGCCGGTTGTCCGACTTCTCCCTGTCAGGCAAAATTAGATGTTTTGACAAAGCAAATTTCTGGTTGGTCAAGAGCTTTGGCTTATGGTGGCGGTTGGGACGGTTGGATAAGATTAAGAGATACAAGCTATGGAGTTTTGATAAATGACATCGTTAGCCCGGCTGAATTCCGGAATTGGGCCTGGTCAGATATGAATATTGGCTGGGTTTCTTTCAATAGAGCCAACTGCGATCCTGATAAAAATGGATTTTCAAAAGGAATAGGCGCTTGTCCTCCAGCCGGTACTCCTATCTCAAATTATAAAGTGATTACCAGTTTTTCTTTCAATCAGCCGCCCGTAGCTGACTTTTCTTGCGTGCCGACAAACTGCACGATTTATACAGGCGAGAACCTGACACTGAATGATGGATCAGCTGACATTGATAATAATATTACCAGCCTGGAATGGTATATTGATTCTGATCCGGATTTTAGCTGTCCTTCTTCCGGCTGCGGCTCGCCAGCAGGTTCTTGCGATTGCGATAATACGGTTCAGTCTTCAATTCTAGGTACAGGAGATTATCAAATTAAGCTTACTGTTAAGGATGCCTTCAACGAAACAGATGACTTGACTAGAACCCTAACTATTAAGCAGGACGCCATTGCCGATTTCAAATGCTCGCTTGATAATTCCACTTGGGTAATTTGTCAGAACTTTAAAGCCAAAACCGGCCAGACAGTTTATTTCTTGAGCCAATCTTCCGCTTCAGAAGGGGCCTCGATCACTTCCTGGAGCTGGGTTTTTCAAGACGCGACGCCTCCGATTGCCAATACCAGCAGTCCTCAGACAAAATTCACTAAGAGCGGCACCAAAACCGTTTCTCTGACCATCGAAGACAGCGCCGGCAGAAACGCTTCCCAAACCTATAATCTTAAGATTCAAATGCCGGTTCCAGACTGGGAAGAAATCGCGCCGTTCTAGCATCCTAGCATCCTAACATTCTAACATTCTAACATTATGGGTTAGGAAGTTTCTGGCTGTTAAAATGTTAAAATGTTAAAATGTTGAAATGAAACACGGTTTTACCCCCACACCAAACCCGCGTTTAGCTAGTAAATCTTCATTGACCATAAGGCGAAGCCGCCTATCGGCTTCAGTCAGTGTAAACAGACAGCCTAACAAAGGTTTGGTGTGGGGGTTTACCCTGATCGAGTTGCTGGTGGTGATGACTATCATTTTGGTTTTGTTTTTTTTGGTTCTGGTAAATTACCGCTTGGGAGAGAAAAGTTTTTCCCTGGAAGAATCGGCGGCCAAGCTCGGTCAGGATTTCAGAAGGATGGAGGAAATGGCCATGTCTGCCAAAGAATTTCACGGGAAAATCCCCAGAGGAGGCTACGGCGTCTATTTAAGGGCAGGAGATAGCCTTTATACTCTTTTTGCCGATTGCGACCAAAACTACCAATATACTGCTGCCGGCACTCCTTGCGAAGGCGGATATTCGGAGAAAGTAGAAGAAGTTAGTTTGGGAGAAAGACTGGAAATCAGCAGTCTGTCTTCTGGTTCAGTTTTGAACGTCGTTTTTACGCCACCGATCCCCTTGGTAACGATTTCCGGCGGAGCCAACGAGGCGACGGCAACCGTCGCCATAAAACAAGTTTCAGGCAAGCATAAGACGATTAGAGTTAACAAAGCCGGTCTAATCGAAATTTATTAAAATGAAAAACGGATTCACCCCCACACCAAACCCGCGTTTAACTAGTAAATCTCCATTGGCTATAAGGCGAAGCCGCCTATCGGCTTCGGTTAGTGTAAACAAACAGCCCAATAAAGGCTTGGTGTGGGGGTTCACTCTTTTGGAAGTTTTGTTTTCTTTGTTTATAATGGTTGTCGCCATTATCGCCGTTTTCTCGCTGGTCCAGCAAACGACGAGTTTTTTGCCGCTTTCCGGGCAAAGGCTGATGGCAAGCTATCTGGCCCAGGAAGGAATAGAAATCATTAGGAACTTAAGAGATAGCAATAAAGTAAAAGAAGTTGATTGGCTGACCGGCCTGACTGGATGCGCTGCTACTGGCTGCGAAGCAGATTATTCCAGCCAGTCTTTAACTCCTTGGACAACAGGGCGTAATTTGCTGAACGACGGCAGTTTTTACAATTATGCTTTAGGCCAGGCGACGAGCTACCAGAGGAAAATTACTCTGACGACAGAAGACGCTTCGGAAAACCCGGACCCAGACACAGATATCTTGAAAATCGAGGTCCAGGTTCTTTGGCAAGAAAAAGGCAGGACGCATTCTTTTTTAGCCAGCGAAAAGCTTTACAATTGGTGAAAACAATTATGAATTCTAAAGATAAAACTAAAAGTGACGCGGGACTGACAATAGTTGAACTGCTGGTGGCGGTAACGCTTTTCTCTGTTGTCGTTGCCATTGTCGGCAATATCTTTCTGGTTAACTTTCAGAGCCAGCGCCGGTCTCTGGCTTTTCAAACTATTTTTGACCAGACCTCTTTCCTGATGGAATATATGAGCAGATCTTTGAGAATGGCAAAGAGAGAGACGACGGGCTGTCTTTCAGCCCCCAATTTGAACTATGAGACTACCAGGAGCGGCAAGGGGATAAAGTTTGTTAATTCTGACAATGTTTGCCAGGAATTCTTTTTGGATGTCTCAACCAGCAGGCTCAAGGAGAAAAAAGACACCCAGGAACAGTTTCTGACGTCGGAAAACTCGCAAGCAGTTGCTTTTGGCGTCGGCCTTTCGGGCCAGGACCAGGCAGACGACCTTCAGCCCAGAGTCACTTTTTCCCTGACCCTGAAGAGGAAAAGCGCAAAACCGGAGATGGAGCCTTTCCTGACGGTTCAGACGAGTCTTTCCCAAAGAAGGCTTGATAAGTAATAATATTTTTTGGATATATGCCCAATAACAAATTTTCCCGAGGAGTTTCCCTTTATTTGACGGTCATGATTCTGGCTTTAGTTTTGAGCGTCGCTCTGGGATCTTCTATCCTTTTGACCAGCCAGATAAAAAGCCTGAGAAATATAGGAAATTCTGTCGCCGCTTTTTACGCCGCCGAAACCGGGATCGAAAGATCCCTTTATGCTCTGGTTAATGGATCGACTCAGACCCGATGGGAAGAGCAGTTAAACGGCGCCAGCTACGGAGTCGACTATTTGAGTCCCGGCCTCGATTGCCCGGGATTGAATTATTGCCTTAAATCGATCGGCGCTTACAAAGACGTCAAACGAGGAATTCGCATTGTCCGTTAATCTAAAGCGACCCGCCATAACCCAATAACCAGATTGTCCCGAGGTCAGACCTCGGGACGCTAGATCTCGGATCGCTTTTCCAAATTTATGAAAAGACCAAAGCTAGTTGACGGAGAAATTTACCACATCGTTCTCCGTGGAGTTGAGCAGAGGCAGATTTTTTTGGACGAAGCGGATCATTACCGCGGGATTTTTTCCTTATTCGAGTTCAATAATGCCAAACCAGTATCTATTAAAGATCGGAGAAAAGAGCGTTTTCGTTTTAAAAAACAGATGGCCCGAGGTCTGACCTCGGGTAATTTTGAACGGACTTTATTAGTTGAGGTTTTAGTTTTTGTATTAATGCCCAATCATATTCATTTGCTTTTACGGCAGATAAAACCCAAGGGCATCAGTCTATTTATCCAAAAATTGGGTACTGGTTATGCCTCTTATTTTAATCGGAAATACAAACGTAGCGGTCATTTATTTCAGGGACGGTTTCACGCCGTTCACATCAAGACCGATAAACAGCTGGAAAGGGTTCTCACTTATATTCACACCAACCCGCTTGCCATTATTGAGCCGAAATGGAAAGAAAAAGGCATCAGAAATCGAGCAAGGGCTAAACATTTTCTAAAAAATTATCGTTGGTCGAGTTATCTAGACTATATTGGCAAGAAGAATTTTCCATCAGTCAGCGAAAGGAAATTTTTATTAAAAACGATTGGCGGAGAAAAAAGGTGCCGTGATCTTATCAATCAACAAATTGATTATAAGGGTAGTTTTTATGACCCGGAAAAAATCGGTTTGGAGTAATAATAAATAATAGAAGCAACCCGAGGTCTGACCTCGGGACAACTATAAATACTAGCTTCTTAATCCCTGTTTCGGCAGGGATTTTTAGATGAGAAGTGATATAATAGAAAAGAAGAGAAATATATGACCAAATTAGAGGCTCGTCAAAGAACCGAAAAGCTCAAAGCCCTGATTAACCATTACCGTTATCTCTACCACGTTCTCGATAAAACAGAGATTTCCGAAGGGATTTTAGATTCTCTTAAAAAAGAGCTTTTTGATTTGGAACAGAAATTTCCTGATCTGGTAACGCCCGACTCACCCACCCAGAGGATAGGCGGCAAGCCCTTGGAAAAGTTCTCAAAGGTAAGGCACGCAAAGCCAATGCTTTCTTTTAACGATGCCTTTTCCAAAGAAGATATGGAGGATTGGCTGGAAAGGAATCGAAAGCTTTTACCCGAGACGGAAAAGGAAAGAATCAATTTTTACTGCGAGCCCAAGCTCGACGGCCTGGCCATAGAATTGGTTTACCAAAAAGAGATCTTGAAAACCGGATCGACCAGGGGCGATGGCGTCTGGGGCGAAGATGTCACTCAAAGCCTAAGAACGATCGAGTCTCTTCCTTTGAGGCTGCGCCGCCTCAAGGACGTTTTAGAAGGTTTAAACAAGGAAGGGTTGCCCGAGATTGCCGGGGTTGTTAAAAAAAAGGGTTTGGCCGAAGTTATTGTCAGGGGGGAGGCGATTATCAGGACAAAAGACTTTTTAAAGATAAACCGGGAGCAGGTGAAAAAGGGCTTGTCTCTCTATGCCAATCCCAGAAATCTGGCCGCAGGCTCGGTGCGCCAGCTGGATCCAAGGGTCACTGCCGGCCGGAGCTTGGACGTCAATGTCTATGAATTGGTTTCTGACCTTGGCCAGAAAACTCACGAAGAGGAGCATAAGATTTTAAAAATTCTTGGCTTTAAAACCAACAATAAATACTCTAAGTTCTGCAAAAATCTGGAGGAAGTCGTTTCTTTCCGGGAGTCTTGGCTGAAGAACCGCGAGCAACTTCCCTACGAGATCGACGGCATCGTCGTTGTCATCAACGAAGATTCTATTTTTGAAAAGCTCGGGATCGCCGGCAAGGCGCCGAGGGGAGCGATTGCTTTTAAGTTTCCTTTGAGACAGGCAACGACCGTAGTTGAAGATGTAATTTTCCAGGTGGGAAGGACCGGAGCCATCACCCCGGTAGCTATTTTAAAGCCCGTCCAGGTGGGAGGGGTTACCATTTCTAGAGCCACTTTACATAACGAAGACGAAGTCAGAAGATTGGGATTAAAAGTAGGAGACACGGTGGTGGTGGGAAGGGCCGGAGACGTCATTCCCGATGTTCTCGAGGTTTTGCCAGAATTGCGGACCGGCAGGGAAAGAACTTTCCGTTTTCCCGACAAGTGCCCTTCCTGCCGGACCGAGCTGGTCAAGCCGGATGCCGAAGTCGTCTGGCGGTGCCAAGATCCAAATTGTTTTGCCAGAACCAGGCGGTGGTTTTCCCATTTTGTTTCCCGGGGCGCTTTTGACATTCAGGGATTGGGCCCGAGAATTATTGACAAGCTCCTTAGCGCGGATTTGATTGGCGATCCGGCCGATCTGTTTTCTTTGAAAGAAGGAGACGTGCTTTCAGGGAGGGGATTGTCCCGGGGCAAGCCGAAAGCCTTAATATCCGGATTTGCGGAAAAGTCGGCCAAGAATTTGATTGAAGCGATTCAAGCAAAAAAGGAAATTGATTTACCGAGATTCATATTCGCTTTGGGAATCAGGAACGCGGGAGAGGAAACGGTTCAAGACTTGGCAGAACGCTTCGGCAATTTAGAAAATTTAAAAAAAGCAACTTTATCTGATTTGCAAAACATTTACGATATCGGGCCGATAGTCGCCAAATCGATTTATGAATATTTCCAAGACAAGAAAAACTTGGCGTTTTTAGCAAAGCTGAAAAGGGCCGGCATTGTTATCCAAAATACTAAATACCAGATACCAGATACAAGACTGAAAAATTTAACTTTTGTTTTAACAGGCAACTTAAAAGCAATGACGAGGGAAGAGGCAAAACAAAAAATCAGGGATCTGGGCGGAAAAATTTCGGAATCGGTTTCCAAAAATACAGACTTTTTGGTCATCGGGGAAAACCCTGGCTCTAAATTAGAAAAAGCAGAAAAACTGAAAGTCAAAGTTATAACAGAAGCAGAGTTTTTAAAGATCTTAAAATAATTCTTCTAAGGAACTTCCTAAGGAACTTAGTTCCTTTAAAAGGAACTAAGTTCCTTTTTTATACGTAAAGAGCAGGCGGGGCTTGCCAGGCAATCTTGCTATATTGTACAATAAAACAACTTGTAACCGTGGAATATGTAATAAGCATTATCATTTTCCACAAATTAATTAACATGGCTAGAATCAAAGGGGTTATTTCCCAAGAAATCTTAAAAAAACTATTGGCTAAAAAAGAGATTGTTATCAACAAACAGTCTCCCCGGTTTTGGATCGAGGTTTACCGACAGCTTTTCGGCGGCAAGCCCTTGAAAGAAAGAGTCGTCAAAGACGCCTTTTATTATTTAAAAAAGAAAAACCTGCTTGTTGGACAGCTGAAAGAGGATTATTTTTCCATCCAGCTGACGTCGGCAGGAAAAGTAGAAGCGGCCAAGTGCCAGATCGATTGGCTCGAAATTAGACGCCCCAAACGCTGGGATAAAGAATGGCGGCTGGTGATTCTGGACATTCTGGGAAATCAGCGTTTGAAAGAAACTATCCGCAAAAAGCTGAAAAAACTCGGTTTCCATTTCTTTCAAAAAGACGTTTGTATAATTCCTTTTCCATGCCGGAAGGAAATTGGCGCTTTGCGCAGCTTTTTTGGTTTGGCGGCAGAAAACTTAAAATTATTCGAATCCGCAAACCTAGAACAAGACCTGTTTTTAAGGGAGGTTTTTAAGCTGGAAGAAAAAACAGAAAAAGAGCAGCAAAAGTCGTGAAATATTTCAGAATAGTTTGAATATTCCACGAAAACTTCATGTCTTTTACCAGTTTTTATCAAAAACTTAAATCTCTTGACTGGCTGATAATTATTCCCAGCCTTTTGCTGGCCGGATTGAGCCTGACGACTATTCTCAGCTCTTCCTATTACCTGGGAATTTTTTTTAACTTCCAGAAACAGACAGTCTTCTTGCTCGCGGGGATTGCCTTGATGATTGTTTTCAGCTTTCTTGACTGGCGGGTTCTTCGCGACGGGCCCTATTTATTGGTCATTCTCTACTCTCTGTGCCTGGTCGGCCTAGTCGGTCTTTTGTTCTTTGCTCCTCATATCCGCGGCAGCCGGAGTTGGTACCGCTTCGGTCCGGTTTCATTCGATCCGATAGAGTTTACCAAGGTAGTTTTGATAATTCTGCTGGCTAAGTATTTTTCCACTCGTCACGTAGAGGTCTATCGGATACGCCATATACTGGTTTCCGGACTGTATGTTTTAGCTCCCGCTATCTTAATTTTGCTTCAGCCAGAAGTCGGTTCGGTCATTATCCTGGTTTTTCTTTGGATAGGAACGCTTCTGGTTTCCGGCATCAAACTGAGGCACTTTTTGATTCTCTGCCTTTGCGGCCTGATTCTTCTGGCTCTGAGCTGGTCTTTTCTTCTTAAGGGGTACCAAAAGGACAGGATTTCCAGCTTTCTTTCTCCTTCGTTTGCGCCCTTAGGCAGCGGCTGGAACCAGGCTCAGGCAAAGGTGGCGATTGGTTCCGGCGGCCTTTTCGGCAAGGGTTTTGGCAACGGAACCCAGATCAGATACGGTTTTCTGCCAGCCAGCCAGACCGACTTTGCTTTTGCCGGCGTTGTTGAAGAATGGGGCTTGGCCGGAGCCGGACTGGTTCTTTTGGCGTTTATTGTCTTAATCTGGAGAATGATCAGGCTTAGCCTGGTCAGTCAGAGCAATTTCCCGAGGCTGTTTTCTGCCGGGTTGGCAATTATTATGATTATCCAGATAATTATCAACGTCGGCATGAATCTGGGGCTTTTGCCGATTATTGGCATCCCTCTCCCCTTAATAAGTTATGGGGGGAGCAGCCTGATAGCTACCTTCATCGGTTTGGGAATTATTCAGAGCATGGCGATGAGGCCTTGAATTGTGCAATATAGTGCTAATGTGTATCATTTACACAGATATTGTTTGCCTGTCATCTCTTTTCAGTTGGTCAGTAACTTGTGTGCTTAACCAGGTTAAGCACACGCCTTAACCCGAAATATCATGTGCCCTCGTTGACGACAGTCGTCAACTAAGAAAAATAAGGTCAAGGAGAAGGTATTAACTTCACTTTCAGCTACGGTCGTAGCTGAACCGTATATTCCTCGTTGTAGGGATTTACTCCTGTTGAGGTTAGGCCTCAACGGAAACTCAACAGATAAGAAAATTACCTTAATATTTCTAGTATCCGATAATGATATCGGATACGACTTGACTTATCCACAACGCCTTTCTTGACGGCTATTTTTATTTATCGGAAAATGAACTAAGCTATAAGGAAGATATCAGATGAGGAAATAGGATCAATCGGCCGCAAGCAATTCTAAAATGCCACAATATATCTCTCTGCAAGAAGCCACAAAATACTGCCATTACTCGCAGGAATATTTAAGTTTAAGAGCCAGGCGGGGAAAGATTAAGGCAATTAAAGTCGGCAGGAACTGGGTGACGACAAAAGATTGGGTTCAAGAATATGTTAGGCAGACACAGTCGTACAGCGAGTATGTTCAAGGAATAAACGCCGGAGAAATTTCCGTTCAGCCAAAAGAACAAAAATTGGCAGAGTTAAAACTGCCGTCCCAATTCCCTTCTGTTTTAGCGAAATCTGCTTTCATCCTGGGCTTGGTTTCCGTTTTTATAATTATTGGCGGAATTGCTGCCAGTAAAGTTGATTTTAAAGAAGCTTTTTCTGAAACCCTTGCTAATGTTAGCCAAAACTTGAGCGCCCCGGCTCTTAAAAACAGCGCCAAGAACGTGGGAGCTGATATAGGAGAATACGGCAATTGGCTCGAGGATGGGGTTTTCGGCCCGGTAAGGAAAATCGCTTTTGCCTATTCTAGAGCCAATGATTACGTCGAGGAAAAGCTGATTTTTCTCGGTGAAAAAGCAATCAGCGTTACTAAGGTTTTCGTCAGATCCTTTAAACAGCTTTCTTTCGCAGAGGAAGATTTAGGCTTTGAGTGGCGCTTGCCGAAAATTAGACTGCCAAAGATTGAGCTGCCAAAAATCGACACCTCTATAATTACGAGAATCCGTTTGCCGGAGGTGAGGTTTGCCCTGCCCAAAAGATATACTCTTCTTAACGCCGCTCTCGAGCAGGAAATTACTGATATTGGTTATGGGGTTTCTTTCTTTTATTCTAAATTTAGTGATTTTCTCGCAGACAAAATTGTCAATACAGCTTTCCTTTTTTTGGGAATTGAAAAGCCGGCCATAAGCAATTCAAGGCTTTTAATCATTCCTTATTCCGAGGATGAAGGAAGAGCGCTTGAAGAAAAAATCAAATCCGGTTTTTCCGACGAAATCGAGGTGAAAATGAAAGACGACGGCTGGGGGATAATCAAACCGGTTTTTAAAAGCGGAAAACAGGAAGAGTATTTTTATATGGTTATCCCCGGAAAATAATTCATCAGATATAATAAATGGCAGCCCAAAATTTAGTCGTCATTCCTTGCTATAACGAAAAAGAAAATATAGGCCTACTGATTCCGGAAATCTTCGGCCTTGGAGAAAAGTTTGATATTTTGGTTGTTGATGACAATTCCCCTGACGGCACCGCTTTGGAAGCAGAAAGGCTGGCCGGTCTTTTCCCGGGAGTTTTCCTCTTGAGGCGCCAGGGCAAAAAGGGATTGGCAAAAGCTTACCTTGACGGTTTTAGATGGGCCCTGGAGCGCGATTACGAGCTAATTTTTGAAATGGATGCCGACGGTTCCCACCGAGCGGAATACCTGTCTAAACTCCTAGAGAAGATAAAGGATTGCGACTTGGCTGTCGGCTCCCGTTATTACCAAGGCCGCTTAAGCGTTATCAACTGGGACATCAGGCGGGTTTTCCTTTCTCTGCTGGGAAATTTTTATGCCAGATTGGTTACGGGCGTGCCCATAGGCGACGCCACCAGCGGTTTTAAGTGCTTTCGGCGCCGGGTTCTTGAGGCAATTGATCTTAACCGGGTTTTGTCCGAAGGCTATTCTTTCCAAATTGAGATGAATTGGCGGGCTTTTAAAGCCGGCTTCAAAATCGGTGAAATTCCGATCATTTTTTACGAGCGCCGTTTCGGAATCTCCAAAATGTCGGCAGGCATAATAAGAGAAGGCCTGTGGATTCTCTGGAAAATGAAGTTGAAACCCTGAAATTTAGGGCTGTGGATAACTTTCTATTTACATCCTTACATCCCCTGTTGTTTTGAGGTAAAATGTGATAAGGGCTGATTTTTAAAGTTTGCTTATTTGCGTTAACATTTATTTAAAAGGTCGAGTGTTATAAAGATACTGAATTGACCAAGAAATAAAAAATGAAAAAAACACTAAGTTTTATTCTAGCCTTAGGCCTGCTTCTGCCAATCGCTTTTATGATGTTTGAGCCGGAAATAGCAGATGCCGTTGCTGCCTCCGGCGAAGTGGACGTCACCCTGACCGTGACCGAAGAACTTACCTTGACCGTACCCACTGGAGCCGGTCTGGTGATGACGGCAATGACCATGACAACCACCACTTCATACAACCCAGCGGCCGGCGCTGACTGGACCGTTAAAACCAACTCCCAGGACGGCTGGAAACTGGAACTGAAAGGAGACAATGCCAATATCTTGGCGCAGGCGAGTCCGGCAGAAGCGTTTACCGACTATACCGAAGTAACCGCTAATACTCCGGAAACCTGGAGCGTTGCCGCCGGCGCCTATGAATTTGGGTTTAATGTTGACGGTGATGGCGTTGATACTGCTGTTTGGGGGGCCGGCACTAGTTGCGCAACCGGTACAGATAAGAAATACCAAGGATTCAAGGGCGTGACCGCGATTGAGGTTTCTGATGATGCGACGGAAACTTCTACTACAGGTGCCCTTGTCAGCTTGTGCGTTAAGGCAGAAGAGGGTAGTAGCGTTTATGCCCCGAACGGTTCTTACATCGCCGATGTAACTGGGACAGCCACGTCAACACCATAAGATTCTTTAAAACAGGTGGATATCCCCTTCCTTGACATTGAAGCGTTTGAATGCCGAGGAGGGGATGTTCGTGTGTTTCTATTTGACAAAAGGCAATTAACTGTTAGTCTGGAGAAATAACAGAATATAACAAGAAATAAATAAAAAATGAGAAAAAGAACGAGTTTTTTTAAAAATTATTTTCTGCTGCTGTCTATTTTTCTGGCATTGAGCTGGGCCTTATCCGCGTCGGCTTACACCATAGAAAAACTGCCCGATGTCGCTGTTGAGAAAGATTTTACCGTTGGTCCGGCCCAGAACGAGGTTTTCTTGGATCCGGGAGCCGAAGCAACTAAGAATTTAATGGTTACCAGCCGGTTGGGAAAAACAACGAGTTTTATAATCACTCTTGAAGACTTCAAGGGCACCACAACCGGGGAAACTTCAGCTTTGCTTTTGGGCGGGGAACGGAACGGACCATATTCTTTGATAGATTATTTAAAACCTGAAACAACGGAGTTTACCCTTAACCACGGAGAGAGGATCGCTCTGCCGATTAAGATTTCTATTCCTGCAGATGCCGAGCCGGGCGGCCGCTACGGCGCTGTTTTGGTTTCCATCACCAATCCGGTAGAGATTAAGTCGCAAGAGGGCGAAGTTGTCGGCGGCATCAATGTTACCGGCCGGGTGGCGGCTTTATATCTAGTCAGGGTCAGGGGTGATGTCGAGGAAGACGGGTTTTTGAGAGAAATCAGGACTGTCGGACCCAAAAAATGGTTTTACGACAAAGGCCCGATTTCCCTTGAGCTTTTATTTGAAAACCGCGGCAGCGTCCATTTAAACCTTTACGGCGTTATTGAAATCAGGAATCTTTTCAATAAGAAGGTCGGGGAAATAAAATTGGATCCCTGGTTTGCCATGCCGCAATCCTTGAGATCCAGAGTGGTTAAATTTGACCGATCGCTTTTATTCGGCCGCTATACTGCTTTGGCAAGCATTAACCGCGGATACGATGACATTGTTGACCAAAAATCAGTCAATTTTTGGGTAATCCCCTGGAAATTCCTGGCTGCAGGCATCATTATTTTGGGCTTGTTCGCGTTTCTGTTGAGATGGCTGCTGTCTAAGGTGGAAATAAGGGTAAAAAGATAGGCAGCTAGGATATCTTTTAAAACAATCTGATGATAAAATATGCGTAGACTCCCTACGCATATTTTTTATGAAAAATTTCCTCAAAAAACCGGTTTTGTTAGGAGGGATGCTGGTATTTTTCATCCCCTTTTTTGTTTATATTTTGACGCTGGCGCCGACAATTTCTCCGGGCGACGGCCCGGAGCTGATTGCCGCTGCCTATAAACTGGGGGTCGCTCATCAGCCCGGTTATCCTTTATTGACGCTCCTTTCCAAGTTTTTCATTGAAATTTTTCCTTTTGGGAGCGTTGCTTGGCGAGTTAATCTGCTGAACGCCATTTTCGGCGCTCTTACCGCCCTGGTTGTCTACTTGATTATTTTCCGGCTGACAAAAAAAATAGTTCCTTCTTTGGCCGGCAGCCTATTTTTGGCTTTTTCCTCTGCTTTTTGGCTCTATTCCATTACCGCCGAGGTCTTTGCTCTCCATCATCTTTTGGCTGCCGTTTTAATTTTCCTTCTTTTAATCTGGAGAGAGAAAATTCTTCTGGCAGACAGAACCGCTGATAGATATCTTTATCTTTTTTGCTTTGTTTGTGGTCTGGCTTTTGCCAATCAGGAAGCAATTGTCTTTTTGGGCCCGGCTTTTCTCTTTCTTTTGCTGGCGACTAAAAAAGAAATCCTTGTTAACCCCAAAAAACTTTTGTTAATGTCTATTTTCCTGCTTTTGGGCTTGAGCTTCTATCTTTATCTGCCCCTCGCCACCAACCTAAACCAGTCTTTTCACTGGGGAGAGCCAGACACTTTACGGAAAATGGCGGGCGCCATATTGAGAGAGAACTATGGCGGGGTTCCATTCGGGCCACAGGGCAATTTTTTGTCAATCTGGAAAATGATGGTTGAGAATTTTGAATTTTATTTCAAGTCCCTTTATATCCAATTCACCGCTGTTGGCGCGGCCTTGGGCGTTTTCGGCCTTTCTCTTTTATTCAAAGACAAAAAACTTTTTGCTTTTTTCACCCTGGCATTTTTATCCAGCGGCCTTTTGCTCTTATTTTATCTTGGAAACTTAAAGCTTGATGACCGGATAACCCGGGCGGTTGGCGAAAGATTCACTATCCTGCCAATGGTGGTTTTCGCTATTTTTATCGGTTACGGCATTCACTTTCTGGCAGAGAGGCTGGGACGGGTTTTCCAAAACAGAGGTCTTTTAAAGCGTTTGGCTTTGGTTTTTTTATCTTGTTCTTTTCTTTTCCCCTTGTTTTTGCATTATCCTTTTGTCGACCAAAGCCAAAACACGCTTCTTTATGATTTCGGCCAAGACATTTTAAGCCCGGCAGACAAAAACAGCCTCATTATTTCCCTGGGCGACATGATGTTTTTTTCCACCCTTTATCTGCAGGAAGTCGAGGGAGTGAGAACCGATGTTAAAGTTGTCCAAGAGCGTCTTTTGACCAGCCAGTGGTATATTGATTACTTGAGAAAGCGTCACCCCGACATTAAAATTCCTTTTGAAAGAGTTAGAAAGGGTGAAAACTGGGATGAAAAACTAAAAGAGCTCATCGCCGCCAATATTGAAAAGACAACGGTTTATTATCCAATAGTTGAAGTTGCCGATAAATTGAGGCCGGATTATTTTTTGCTCCAGCGGGATTTCCTTTTCCAGGTATTCAAGGGAGAGCCCCCTTTCAGCCCCCAAGATTATATCCGCCAGAGCCATGATTTTAACCGCGATTCGCGGGTTGCTAAAAACAAGAAGCTCTACCAGGCAGGCTTTAATTTAAAATACCCTTTTTCCGCTTGGGACACGGAAATTGCTTCAGCTTATGTTATTTCCCATTATAATAAATGCGTCTTTTTCTATAACTCCAGTTTTTTCAAAGAAGCAGAAAAGGAATGCCGACTGGCAGAGGCGGCCGATCCCTCGTTTGAAAAAGCTTATTTCACTCTCGGAAACATCGCTTATAAAAACAAGCAATACGAGGAAGCGGCCAGAAATTATGAAATTGCGATCGAGCTTTATCCGGGCGAGCTGAAGGCCTACGAAAACCTGATCGTGATTCTTTCTAAGCATTTAAATGATCCGGAGAAAGCCTTGGAGTACACCGAAAAATACCTTCAGGCCAAATCAAGATGAAAAAAGAATCAAGAACATGAAGAATTTAATCACCAATTCCTATTTTTATTTCGAAGGTTTCAATTAGTTTAATCTTTACAATATTAGCATTTCCGGGGGGTTCTTTATTTTTCTTCAAAGTTTAAATAATTAATATGGATCGAAATAGATTGACAAAAATGTATATAAATATAAAACCTGAAGAAAGAAAAATTGCAATTATTCAGAATTTTATTCCTGATAATTGTGAGCGAATTTTAGATCTCGGTTGTGGAAACGGTCTTTATAGCAAATTTCTTAAACAAAAAACCAAATACCTTATTGGTATTGATAAGAATCCAGAATTAGTCAATTTGTGCAAACTTCTTCCTCATTATGATGAAGTCCATCTGAAAGATATATATCCTCTTTCTTACAAGACTAAATTTACAGTTATATGGGCTTCAGAAATTATTGAGCATTTGCCAAAATTAGATATTTTCGATCAGCTTGAAAATTTAACCGTTAATCTTATTATCGCTACATTGCCAAATCCTTTTTCCCCTCATTTTAAAAAGGATCCTAGTCATATACTTAAATATTCACTAAAAAGTTTGAAATTTTATCTTGAACACAGAAAAAATTGGAAATATCAAATTTATGGACTGGGCTTTGAAAATGTACCTATTCCTAAGTGGCTTAAAAAACTTAGTCAAAAACTATTGTGGTATTTTCCATTACTTTCCCCTACTATTTTAGTTGTGGGAAGAAAAATTTAGTTTTCATAAAATGTCTAAAGAATTAGTTATAATCTACGATACTCCCAGCATGACTCACGCTCATATTATAAGCATTCATAATCTTGCTTATTATTTAAAATATTTTGACAAAATTCATATTACTTATTGGTCAAAAGAAAAGGTGCCGGAAATTTTTGAGAGAGAAGAAGGAAAGTTTATTTTTTATCCTTATTTAAAACCCTATAATTCAGGATATATTGCCGGTATTAAATTTATGATTTGGATTGGAAGAACGCTTTGGAAAATTTGTCAAAGCATCCCCAAAGAAGCTAAATTAGTTTTTATGCCGGTCATCCCTTTATGGGCCGGCCTGCCAGCCTTGGTTGTCGGAAAGTTAAAAGGGAAAAAGGTGGTTTTGCGGCTGGAAGCCCACAAAATAGATTACTTTGAAATTGAGTCAGAACTGGAAGGTCATTCCGGCCCGGGCCTGGTTCTGAAAGTTTTTATCCTCAAACTCATCTATCGTCTTTCCCTGCCTTTTTACGATTTGGTGATCGGCATTTCTCAAGGGTTGATCAGGGAGGCAAAAAAATACGGTGCCAGAAAAACGGTTAAAATCCCGATTCTGATAAATGCCGAACCGTTTTTATCGCTAGAAAGAAAAGGAGATTATTTTGGTCCGCCCCGGATTTTATACGTGGGCCAGATAAAAAAGATCAAGGGTTTGGAAACTTTAGTTTTGGCGGCAAAAGCTTTAAAATCCGAAGGCTGTCTTTTTCGGCTGGAAATAGCAGGCTCGGTCACCAATCCCAAAGACGAGATTTTCAGCCGGCAATTAAAGACAATGGCAGACGGTCTTGACATTGAGTTTTTGGGTCATGTTCCCCATTTAAATCTGGCCGAAGTTTTTCAGCGAGCCGATGTTTTTGTCAACCCCTCCTTTACCGAGGCTTTGGGTATGGCAATGATGGAGGCAATGGCTTCGGGCTTGCCGGTAATAGCCACTCAAACCAGCGGCGCCAAAGATTTGGTGGAAGACGGAAAAACCGGCTTCCTTGTTCCCATTAAAGATCCGCTAGCGCTTAAAGAAAAAATCAAGATTTTAATGGAAAATCCGGATTTAAGAAAAAAAATGGGCGAGGCGGGAAGAGAAAGAATTGAAAAAATATTGGAAGAAACGAATAAAGAAAATGAAAAACTATGGCAAGCGATTTAAAACAGGACTGGGAAAATGTTTGGAATTTAGAAGAGTTCCGCGAGGTTGATGAAAGGAGCCTGGTCTTCGGAATTGTCAATTCTATTTTGGCAAGATATCCCAAGGGTTCTATGGCTTTGGATGCGGGCAGCGGCCTGGGCCAATGGGTTTTTTATTTTGAAAGGCTCGGTTATAAGGGATATGGAATTGATATTGTCAAAGAGGCGGTCAAGAGATGTTTGGCCAAAGCCGAAGCGGAAAATTCCGGCAGCGACTTTCGTGTCGGCGATATCCGGCAAATGCCTTTTGAAGATGATTTTTTTGACGCAATCGTCAGTTTCGGGGCCATAGAACATTTTCCGGAAACCGAAAAAGCCATAGCTGAAATTTACAGGGTTTTAAAGAACAGCGGCACAGCTTTAATTACAGTCCCCAATGTCTTTTCAATAAGAACTCTTATCACCCGGCCGATATTAAATATTTTAAAAACCCCTCAATTTGGCTATCAGGGTTATGAAAAATCATATCGTCCAAAGCAACTGGCAAAAATGATGGAGAGAGCCGGTTTTAAGCATTTAAAATGCGGCATTCTTCCCGATGGCGTTCTCTTGGGAGATTTTTACCGTTTCCTTCCTTTTTTGGGCAAGTCCTTAGGAACGATAGCGAGAAAAATAAGTTTCTGGATTGAAAAGCGGCAGAATATCCTTGGCCATATGGCGTATTGTCGGGGGATAAAAGATAAATAAATTTGTGTTTTTATGAAAATTTCTTTAGGAATTTTCGCCTATAACGAGGAAAAAAACGTCGCCAAGCTGCTCGGGGCGGTTTTGGGCCAGAAATTAAATAAGGTTGAGCTTGAGGAAATTATAGTTGTCGCTTCCGGCTGCACTGACAAGACGGTGGAGATCTCCCGGGGTTTTTCCGCTAAAGACGGTCGAGTCAGGGTTTTGGTTCAGGAAAAAAGAGAGGGCAAGTTCTCGGCCATCAACCTGTTTTTGAAGACCGCCAAAAACGAAATTCTGGCAATTGAGAGCGCCGATACCCTGCCTAGCGAGGACGTCTTGGAAAGATTAATCAAGCCGTTTGAGGATTCCCTGGTTGGCATGGCTGGCGCCAGACCCATGCCGACAAACAATGAAAGCGGTTTTTGGGGCTTTGCCAGCCATTTCCTTTGGGAACTGCACCATCAACTTTCTCTGGCAGAGCCGAAAATGGGGGAACTGGTCGCTTTCAGGAAGATTTTTGACAAAATTCCGCCAACTGCGGTTGACGAAGCCGTGATTGAAGCGATTATTTCCTCGGCCGGCTTTAAAGTTGTCTATGTGCCTGACGCCATTGTTTACAACAAAGGGCCGGAAAGCCTTTTTGATTTTCTAAAACAGCGGCGCCGGATTTTCTGCGGCCACCTGGCTTTGAGAAAACAGCTGGGGCATAAAGTTTCCACCATGGATTGGCAAAAGATTTTTGCCCTTATTTTTAAGAATCTTAAGCCGAGTATCCGCTTTTTGGCGTTTGTTTCTCTGATAGTACTTCTTGAGGCCTTGGCAAGATTTTTAGGCTGGCTTGATTATTGCCTGGGAAGAAATCATTATATCTGGCAGAACATTGAGAGTGCCAAAAACCCCGCGGTTGTGATAAAATGAAGTAATGAACCAGCTCCCCCGGTTTTTAAAATTAAAGAAGCTAGTTAGCATTCCGGCAGTTTTTCTTGTTATTGTCGTTATTTTGTTTTTTGCCGATCTTCGAAGCATCGGGGCAGCATCTGAAAGCGATGTCGTCCATATTACCCTTGAGGTAACCAATCCTATATTCGGCGGCAGCAACCCGCTTCTTCTTGCCGAGATTTTTGACACGACGCCGCCAGGCATCTCCAATCTCTATATTTTCCGTTCTACCTCTTCGGCAATAATCAAATTTGATACTTCTGAGCTTGCTCTTTCCCAGTTATCCTGGGGCAAAACCATTGATTATGAAATTGAAACAATCTCTGAAACCGGTCTTAATGCCGCCCACTCTTTCCTTTTGTCGAATCTTTCGCCCTCAACTCTTTATTATTTCCAGATAACCGTCCATGATAAAAAGGGGAATACTGCCAAAACGTCTAATTATCAGTTCACCACGCTTTCTCTGCCGGACACGACTTCGCCGGCAAACACCGCCGATTTTGAAGCCGTTGCCGGTCGCGGCAAAATTACGCTGCGCTGGAAAAATCCGCCCGACGCCGATTTTAAAGGCGTCAAAATAATGAGGAACGACCAGTTTTATCCCTTAGATCCTTTTTCCGGCATTACCGTCTACAGCGGAAAGGGAAGTTCTTTTGTTGACAGAGAGGTGGAAGAAGGCATGACTTATTACTATACCGCTTTTTCCTATGACGAATCAGAAAATTATTCTTCGGGAGCAATGGCTTCGGCGTTTCTTCCGACAGCGGTTTTTGTTACCCCCTCGCCCTCGCCGACTCCGTCTGTTTCTCCTTCGCCGACGGCGCCGGTTTCGTCTATCCAAAAACTCTCGCTGAAAGATTTTGAGTTTAGACAGGAAGGCAAAAATATTATTCCTACGGGCAGGGCAAAAATCCGCGTCAACAATAAGGCGCCGGTTAAAGTTTTCGTTGGATATGAGAGAATGCCGGAAATCCTTAAAACGATAACAATAAGTTTACAAAAAGGCGGCAAAGAGTTTTTATATCTTTTGAGAGTCAACAAGGAAAAAACTTTTTATTCTGCGGTTTTCCTGCCGCCAGAAGACCCGGGAATGTATCCTTTAATTATTACCGTGTTGGATCACAAAAACCGTTCGGTGAAAACAATCTCTTCCGAATTGCTTGTTAGAAAAGAGCAGTCGTCAATCCCGGTTGTCCCGGTCGGGTCCTGGTATCAGGAAATTATTGCCAAAATCCAATCGTTTATCAATTATATCTATCAGGCGGCTTCAAAACTAATTAAATGACGCAAATCGAATTCTTAAAAAACCGTTTTTTAGCAGTCATGGCGACGCTGTTTGTCATTGCCTCTTTTGTTTCTGCCATGAAGAGCGAAAACTATATTATCCAGGACGATAGCGTCAATGTCGGCGGGGTGGATCAGAAATCAACTAATTATCTTTCCAGCGACACTATCGGCGAGGTCGGTACCGGCGAGATGGCAAGCTCCAGCTATAAGCTCAAGGCCGGTTACCAAGAGCTTCAGGAAGTCTATATCTCTTTAACCGTGCCCGCAAGCAATCTTTCGCTTTCGGACATGTCTTTGAGCACGGTCGTGCCGGTGACTAACGCTTCCGGCGGCGCTGCTTGGAATATTAAGACCGACAATCCCGGCGGCTATACCCTGACTTTAAAAACCGACAAAACTAGTACCTTATGCACTGCCGGCGATGTCGAGTGCTTTACCGACTATTCCGAAGTCACCAGCGGGACGCCGGAAACCTGGAATGTTAATGAAAGCCAGTACCAGTTTGGCTTTTCGGCCTTTGGCAATGATGTTTCTACTGCTACCTGGGGAACCGGTTCCAGCTGCACCAGTCCTTCTGCGAACAATCTTAAATATCGCGGTTTTACCAGCACAACCGTTATTCAAATCGCTTCTTCAAACGCGAGAACCGATCCGTCTTCTGGTACCGACACCTCTTTTTGCGTTGCCGCCGAGCAAAAAAATGTTTACGCGCCTAACGGTTCCTATACCGCCGACATTACCGGCACGGCAACGACCCAATAATATTCATCTCAAAATCGCCCAAATGCCCCGCCCCGTTTAACAGACGGGGAGTTTTTATCTCAGAGTCGCCCGAATACCCCGCTGCTTGCAGCGGGGATGAAGGGCGCGATAAAGTCCGTAGCAAGTACTATGGGGGAGAAGATACCCCGCAGCTTGCTGCGGGGAGATTCATAAAACAGGGAATAAAGAGAGATGTTTTTCCAATAATGTGGAAAATGCTAGGCAATTATAGTTTTATTCCACACCTTTTAGCTAACCGACCCCCAAAGGATCCCGCTTTGACAGAACCTACCGGGTAAACCCCGTAGCAATCCCGCCAACAACCAATGAGAATATTATGGCCAAGAGGCGGTAGCCGCCTATCGGCTCTGGTCAATATAATTACATCAACCAAGCTATGGATTGCAACGGGGTAAACTGTCATAGGCGCCCGGACTTATCCACAGCAACCCCTTGCAGCTACTGCTTGCCTTTATTATAATTAACTAAGATACCAGAACAAAATCGTTTAGACGATATGAGTTATTCAGCTCGCCAAAACGATATTTGTTCGTAACCAAGGAAGATGACCACTATTCCAGAAAAAGGGTTTCTTTCCCTTAAGCAAGCGTCGCATATTTCCGGCTACCATCCGGATTATTTGGGTTTATTAATCCGCAAAGGCAAACTTAAAGGAAAAATGGTCGGTCGGGACTGGTTTATTGCTAACCAAGCTCTTGAAAACTATTTTCACCTAAAAAAAATCTCTCTTCCGGCAGTCAGGCTTAGGCGTTTATTTAGACCAGACCGGCTTTTGGGTTTAGTGGCCTGGTTTTTTGTTTTGGTGGGTATTGGTATTTTTATTTTTTTGGGCCTGGGTTTGAACATTAATGCCGGGGCTGGCGATTTTATCGAACCTAAAAGTATGATAGTTGACAAAATCATTTTAGGCGGGTCAGGCGGAGAGACTATCGGCCGGTTCAATCTTTCAGCTTTTACCAATTATTCTTTAGATGAGACTAAGGAGGTCCAGGGTTCGACCATTCCCCAGCCATAACTTTTTATTATTTTTGATGAACAACAAAGCTGCCAAAATCTGTATTATCCTTCTGCTCCTTCTCCTCTTTAGGGCTGTTTTTGTCCAGGAGTCTTTGGCAGCGATAAATGAAAAAATCAATTACCAGGGAAAATTAACTGATACCAGCAGTCAGGCAGTGGCTGACAATGCCTATGACATTGTTTTCAATCTTTATACCGTTGCCGGCGGCGGTTCGACCAGCTGGACCGAGTCTTGGACCAGCGCTGCTTTGTTTACCGAAACCGGCACCACCACTTTTACCAATGACGGCTGTGCTACCGGGGTGGATAAGATGGCATATACCACCGATACCAACGAAAGCGCTTTGGCAGCTGGCCAGTATTTGTGGAACACGACCAAAAAGGAATCAGCCGTCATTCAGTCAGTCAGCGCCGCAGGAGCTGGCGGTTATGTCTGCTTTTACGATCCGGCTTCAACCTGGGTGAGTAACGACGACATTACCAATCGGATTTATGTTAAGAACGGCTTGTTCTCGACAATGCTAGGGACAATTACATCTTTGAGTTCAGTCAACTTCAACCAGACGCTTTATCTAGGCGTCACTGTCGGCGCTGACTCGGAAATGAAGCCGAGAAAAGTTTTGGGCGCAGTGCCGGCTGCCTTTGAAGCCAAGCAATTAAGCGGCTATACCTGGGGTTCGCCCGCCGGCATTGGTTCTACTACACCCTCAACCGGCGCTTTCACCATCCTGTCAGCCGTGCCAGGATCCAATGCCACGGCCCTGACTTTAACCGGCACCAATGTCTCTTCTGCCAACCTGGCTTATTTAAACTCCAAGAATACTTCGGGCACTGTCCTGAACCTGGCTTACGGAGCAGCCGCCACTTTAGCAGGCAATTTGGTTGGCCAGGCAATAGATTTGTCAACCAATATCACGGCCACGGGTTATTCCGCGACCGGCCAAACCATTAGCTTGCCGGCTGTCACCAACACCGGCGCCTCAACCTATGCTTACAAAGGCCTGGTTATTACCGGCGGCGCCTTGGTCCAGAACACACTCACCGGCACAGACACCTGGACAGGGCTTGACGTCACGATGCCGAATATCACTCAAACAACGGGTACAGTCACCTCTACCGGCTTAAAGATAACCGGAGGAACAGTCACATCAGGCACTTCTTATGGATTGATCATTGATTCCACTGCCGGCAACGTCGGCATCGGGACGACGGGACCGACTCGTTTACTTGGATTAGGCGGCGATGCGGCCAGAGGTTTTGGTATGGAACGGGGGACGGTTGCCGATACGGCCGGATATGCTTTGACGGTCAATGCCGGTGGAGCAACCAGTGGGGCCACAGATAAAAATGGTGGGTCACTGGTTCTTTCTTCTGGTCTTTCCACGGGAACGGGGACGGGACAAATACAGTTCTGGACTTCTTCTGCTCTAACCACAGGAGGTATCAGCACCATAAGCGCAACACCTACCGCTGGCGGGACTGGTTACACTGCCGCTGACACTTTGACGGTTACGACTGGAGGAACGGGTGGAACAGTGACGGTAGCCACAGTTGATGGAAGCGGCGTGGTTCTAACCTTGAACACGGCTCCGGCGGCGGCAGGAACAGGCTACACGACCGGCACGGGCAAGGTAACCACCGGCGGAACAGGGACAGGAGCAACTGTCAGCATTACCGCCATCACCAGCACCACAGACAGTGCTCTGGCCCAAGCAATGACAATTTTAGGAAGCGGCAACATCGGCATCGGGACGACGGAACCGATAGCAGCCTTGCAGGTGGTCGGAAATATTACAAGTTTGACCAATAGTTCGAGCGAAAAGTTTGGTTATCTTGCTTCTGTCGGTTCTTTTACCGAATCAGTGGCAATAGGGTACGTTGCTACCGTTACTAACAGCAGAGCCGTTGCTATTGGTTCCAACGCTTCTGCTGCTTACAGGGGCGTGGCCATAGGATCCGATGCGAGCACGACCGGCAATCAAGCTGTGGCTGTGGGTAAAAATGCCATTGCTGGAGGCAATAGTATTGCTATTGGCTATACTACTGCCGCCCTTAATACCGGCACTAATAATGTCTTGATAGGTTATGCAGCTGGTTACAATGGCGATGGTTCCAGCAACATATTTTTTGGCTATCAAGCAGGATATAACGAAACGGGCTCTAATAAACTATACATTGAAAATTCAAATTCCTCCTCGCCTTTAATCTGGGGAGATTTTTCGACAGATGTTGTAGGAATTAACGGCAATCTGGGCATCGGCACTACCGCTCCCACCGCTTTATTACATTTAGGCATCGGTTCCACCGCTGTTGTCGGTCAAAAGATTGTTTTGGCTTCGGGAGCTACTGCCAACGCTTTTGAAGTCAACTCTTCTGCCGGAGTCGGCGGGGACAAGTTTGTCATTCTGGCAGGCGGGAATGTAGGGATCGGGACGACGGCACCACTTGAATTATTATCATTAGGATTAGCAGGAACTACTAAGGGTGTTATTTCATTTGCTGGCAATACTTCTGGTAAAATTATCATTCAACCTGCCGCAGCAGCAGGAACTTACACGCTTACTCTACCCATCGATGATGGAACCGCGAACCAATTATTGCAAACAGATGGTGCGGGAGTATTAACTTGGGCTACTGCCGGGGCTGGAGATATGGTTCTTGCTTCTGTTCAAACGGTAACAGGAGCTAAAACATTTGGAACTATCGGAGGGGCTGTTGATAAGTTTATTCTCGCCGGTTCAACTTCTGGTTCATCTATTTTGAATGCCGCCGCAGTAGCGGGAACGACAACTCTAACTCTACAAGGAATAACGGGAACAATTTACAGCACAGGAGGAAATGATGTTGCAGTTGCAGACGGTGGGACAGGAGGTTCAACTGCTTCAATTACTTTATTTAACAATATCACGGGTTATACCGCCGCAGGCGCAACTGGCACTACATCAACTAATTTAGTATTTTCAACCTCGCCTGCTTTGACAACTCCAACTCTCGGCGTAGCTTCTGCAACCTCTCTCGCAACTTCCGCGGCTACTCCTCTTAAATTAACAAATGCGTATCTTGTAGATGTCGCACTTACCGCCCAAACAGTTGGGGCTACGACTCTGACTATCCCAGATTTTGCCAATGTAGTGGATGAGTTCACTTTCAAAACCAAAGCCCAGACGATGAGTAATAAAACGTTTGTGGCTCCAGCATTAGGCACTCCTGCTTCAGGTGTGCTTACCAACGCCACTGGGTTGCCTATCAGCACAGGTGTAAGTGGACTTGCCACAGGTGTGGCGACATTCCTCGGAACCCCGACATCTGCGAACTTGATTGCTGCCGTAACCGACGAAACAGGCACAGGGCTTGCAGTTTTTAACGCTTCGCCCACTATTACCTCTCCGGTCATCGCCAACATTGCTCCGGGCGCGGATTTTACTCTGACTCAAAACTCGGTCGTGCCTTTCACATCGGTAAACACCGGCGCCATTGTCAATACTTTATATCTGAAAGCCGGCAACGTCGGCATCGGGACGACGGCGCCATCACAAATTTTTCAAGTCAATAGTTCGGCAACGGCCTCCTTCGTTGTCACTTCGGCGGGCCTAGTCGGCATCGGGACGACGAGTCCGGGAGGGACATTGGATATTGGTCAGGCAGTCACGGCAGCAAGCGCTGGGACATACTACACCGCCAAACTCAACAACAGTTACACGGGAACAATGGCTTCAGCCACTCCGGTGACGAGTATCTATGGTTTGTATAACCGGCCGAATGTCGGGATAGGAGGAACATCACCCCAGCTGACCAATCTGTTTGTTAACTACACTAGTGGAAACATCGGGATTGGGACAACCAGCGTGGTCACCAATCTCTACCTGAACTATGCAGCCGCGCCAACTTTAAATAGTGGGTCATCGGTCACCAACACCTATGCTTTTGTCTCAGAAGCAGGAGCCGGCAACGTCGGCATCGGGACGACTTTACCTGGTAATGTATTAACGGTTAATGGGGATACTGAAATATCAAATGGATTTGGTTTAATCATTGGCAACTCATCACAGGTGACACTAACGGCTGGCTCAGGAGCCGGTCAGATACCAGAATTGCAAGTATTGGGAACGGGTGCGGTAGATTCATCAATTGGTATATTTCGAGCATCAGCAGATGCCCTTGCGCCTAAGTTAATTTTTGGCAAAAGCCGTAATGCTGCCATCGGTAGCTACACAATCGCACAAAACAATGACCAGTTAGGAATGATTGCTTGGGGCGGAGATGATGGTGTTGACTATCAGTCAACTGCCGCATACATCGCTGCTTACGTAGATGGCACACCAGGTGCAGGAGATATGCCAGGGCGTTTAAGTTTTTGGACAACTGCCGACGGCTCGGAAAGTTCTACCGAAAGAATGAGAATTGATAGTAGCGGCAACGTCGGCATCGGGACGACGGCACCGGGGGCAACACTGGATATTGCAAGTGGAACACTTACTGACCAGACTAATAGTTTAAGTATAACCGCCACCCAACCCACAGTTATAACAAATGTGCAATTTGGAATCGATGTTAATGTTACCAGTGCTGGAAGTTCCAGTTTTAACAATGGAGCAATGAGAATATTATATAATGCTGGTTACACGGGTACTTCTGGTGCCCGTGGATTATTTATCGGAAATTCGGTCGCGGGAACAGGGACGAATTTGAATCTTTCTACCGCAGCTACTTCTCCTTCTACCAATATAGGCAATAACAGTCTAGCTTATGGTACAACAACGGGTACAAACATTGGTCTGTTTGGTTTGGGAGAAAACGGCAATGTAAATTTCGGCATCTTAGGCAGAGCTACCATTGCCAAGAACTCAGCCACAAATATTGGATTAGCCGCTTTTGGACTTAATACCGGCACCTCTCCGATACAAATCGCTGGTTATTTTGGGCTGCAAAATACTACACCCACTTTTGAATCAGCAGCTTTAATTGCAGACAATGGTACTCAAACTTCCCCAATTTTCTTGGCAAGGGACAATGGCTCCACAATTTTTGGAGTGTATGACGGCGGCAACGTCGGCATCGGGACGACAGGGCCAGGGTATAAGTTAGACATAGTTGGTGCAACAGAAGGTACTGGAATAAATTTAACAACTGGCTCTATCCGTGCAGGATCTTTGTTAGGGAATAACTCAGGCGGATATTTCGACTTATTTAGTAGTGATAGTAGCGTAACTCCAACAATTCGTTTTAGAGGGTATAACGGAAACAGTTATTTCAATACAGGCGGCAACGTCGGCATCGGGACGACGGCACCTACTGCCCTTTTGCACCTTGGTATCGGTTCCACTGCCGTAGTCGGCCAGAAGATTGTCCTGGCTGCCAACGCCACTGCCAATGCTTTTGAAGTCAATTCTTCAGCCGGAGTGGGCGGGGACAAGTTTGTTATCCTGGCAGGCGGGAATGTCGGCATCGGGACAACGGGACCCATATCGACATTGAGTGTTGGAGGTGCCGGTGTAGCCAACGCCGGCATATATGGCACCGGCACCAGCTACGGCGTGTATGGATCTAACGCTGGCGCCGCCGGCAAAGGTGTGCATGGATATAACAGCAGTACCGGCTATGGCGTGTATGGACAGAATGCTTCATCGGGTATTGGGGGCTACTTTACTTCAACTACTGGTTACGCACTAGTTACAGGTGGGGGCAACGTCGGCATCGCGACAGGGTCTCCGGGCGGTTATTTGGATGTCAATCCCACATACACTGGTAATACTGTTACCAACATATTCAATCAAAAGAGTGGTTTTACTTTAAATAAAAGTGGGACAACGGTAACAAATTGGTATGGTTCTTACATCGCCGCTCCTACAGTAACCGCAGGCACCTTGACTAACAAATATGCTTTTGTCACAGAAGCAAATGCCGGCAACGTCGGCATCGGGACAACGGGACCATTAGCCACACTTCACGTTTCACCTGTCGCCGCATCGGGAGTTGTCTACGCCTCAATCCTTGCAAATCCCTACAATGACATCGGATATACCGTTTTTCAAAATTTTCTTGTGGATGGTGCGGCGGGGAGAATGGGAAAGGGTGCTATTGGATACGTTAACACTACTGGTTTTTGGGGTAAGGGCGATATAGTATTTTTAAATGATTCTGCTTCCGATGCAGGCCCAGTGGGGATGGCCGACGAGAGAATGAGAATAACAAACAGTGGCAACGTCGGCATCGGGACGACGGGGCCAGGAGGAACTTTGGATATTGGTCAGTCAGTTACAGCCGTCAGTGCGGGAACATACTACACCACCAAGCTCAACAACAGTTACACGGGAACAATGGCTTCGGCTACTCCGGTAACTTCGATCTATGGTTTATACAACAGACCGAACATTGGGATAGGAGGGACATCGCCCCAACTTACCAATCTGTTTGTCAACTATGCCAGCGGAAACATCGGGATTGGGACAACCAGCGTGGTCACCAATCTCTACCTGAACTATGCCGCCGCGCCAACCACCAGTGGAGGATCGTCTGTAACCAACACCTATGCTTTTGTCTCAGAAGCAGGAGCCGGCAACGTCGGCATCGGGACGACAGCGCCACAAGGTAGACTTCATATTCAGTACTCTGCGCCAAACACATTTGACCTACGTATACAAGGAAATATAGCTACTAATGCTTTTGTGGGCATGGGGTTTGCTTCATATTCTAGTGGTTCTGATTATCCAATAAAGTCAGCGATTGTATTCGAGCGAACTTCTACTTATGGTAGAGGGTCATTACACTTTTTGGCTCAATCAGCCGCTGATGTCACAAGTGCAGATTTGACAAATGCTGCTGTGACAATTACAAATGCTGGTAACGTCGGCATCGGGACGACCAGTCCGTTGAATACTCTCCAGATTGGAACACAAAGCCCGGTAGAAACAGCTACTCCTGTTACGTTGTCACTCGGAGGCACATATTCAAATACTGGAGGAGCGAATATGAAACTTAAGCTCTATGACGATGGTGATAGTAATGCGGTACACGGGTTAGGTGTTTCGTCAACAGGCCTTGATTTCAGGGGTCCCGGCTTCAACTGGTATATCGGTGCGGATCAAAAAATGATATTAGATTCTACTGGCAACGTCGGCATCGGAGACGCGACACCAACTGCAGTGCTCAACATTGCCGGATCACAACCCGCGGATGCCGGCACAACTCCGGGGACTGCGGCAACAGATACTTTGGTAATTTCAGGCGGAATAGGCGGGACAACCTCAATTGCTTCAACTGGAGTTGGCGGAATAGGAGCAGACTTTACTTTTGCGGGTGGAGTTGGAGGTGTTGCCAGTTCGGCTGCGACCTCCTCTACTGGCGGTAAAGGTGGAACTGCAACTATTACAGGAGGAACTGGCGGGACGGCAACTACGATAGGAACAACAAGGGTGGGCGGAGCAGGCGGAGGAATTACTTTAACTGGAGGAACAGGCGGAGTGGCTTCTGGCGGGACTTCAGATACTTCTGGCGTTGGCGGGGCTTCATATTTAAGGGGTGGAACTGGGGGAGCTGGTGGGCTACAAGGTAGCGCTGGCGGAAATGCTTATGTATATGGTGGAATAGGCGGGACTGGAGATACACTTGGCGGCACAGGAGGAGTTTTATATTTAAGGGGTGGAGTTGGCGGTGTAAGCGTAACAACTGATGGCACTGGCGGAGCAATTTATCTTCAAACTACTGAAAGCAGCGCCGCTGTTTCTACAAGAATGACAATAACCGCTGCCGGCTACGTCGGCATCGGGGTGGCACCGAGTCAAGAATTTGAGGTTAATGGGGATATTCAACTTGATTCTAATGGTACCGCCACCACCAATGGACTGTGCCATTCAGGTGCCGACTCTGATACCACTTTTGTCGACCGTGATATTGTTGCTTGCTCAGCAGCGCCGGGAGACATTGCCGAGTGGTATCCTGCAGAAACCGGAGTTGAGCCGGCTGACATTGTTTCAGCCACAAATCAAACCTTGAACTACGAATCTCCTAAGGTAAACGCTCTAACTGGAGAACTTCTTGGCGAAAACGAACAAAAAACAGTAACTATTGTAAAAAAAGCTGATCAATCTTATCAGAAAGAGGTATTAGGAATTGTTTCAACTTCTCCGGTCCAAACATTCGGGAGAGCAGTAATTAATTTTTCCACTAATCCTCAACCCATTGCCATGTCTGGTAGAGTTCCTATAAAAGTCTCTACTGCCAATGGTCAAGTCAACATCGGCGATATTCTTACCTCTTCCGCCATTCCCGGCTTTGGCATGAAAGCCACCAACGTCGGACCGTCAGTGGGCAAGGCCTTAGAGGCTTTTGACCCAATTAATCATCCGGAGCAAATAATTAACTGTCCTTCCGGCACCGATCCTTCTATAACCTGTGGAAAAATATCAATGCTGGTAAATATTTCCTGGTACAACCCGAATTTGGCTGTTGATACTGACGGAAATATTACATTTTATAAACTAGATAATCTAGGAGTTAAGACCCAGTTAGCCAACCTCTCCGGAAACGGAGATTTGACTGTTGTCAAAGACTTAAACGCTGTGACTGCCAATTTTTCCGGCAAGCTTAAATCCAAAGAGTTTGATTTCGGTGTCGCCGGCGGGAAGTTTTCCATGAGCCAGTCCGGTGATTTAACTGTCCAAAAATCCATTACTACTAAAGACTTAACCCTCACCGGCAGCCTGACCATGACCGAGGGAGAACTGGCAATTGATTCCCTCACCGCCGCCAACATTAAAGCCAATAACCAGGCTAACCTTAACCTAAAACTCGGCGATAATTCCGGAAACACCAAACTCTCCATCCAAACCAAAAACGGAAGCGAAGTGGCTAACATTGATTCAGACGGCGCCGCTTATTTTGCCGGCTACGTCGGCATCGGGACAATAGATCCAGGCGCTCCGCTCCATGTAGTTGGGACATCTTACATTACAGGTTCTTTAGGCGCGACAGGCACCCGCGTGGTAAAAGGCTGGTTTACTGACCTGGAAGTTACCAATGTCATTGCCGGTTCAATCACGGGCAACGCCGTCACTGTGACAGTGGCAGATGAAGCGGCTGACACCACCTCTTTTCCTTTGTTTGCGACAGCGGCGTCCGGTAGTTTAGGCGCTAGAACAAATGCCGGCTTGATATTCAATGCTTCTACGGCGCAACTGCAATCAATATTGGTTTCCGCTGCCACCGGTTTCGTTCCCGATGCCAATGACGGCGCTTATTTAGGCACAACCGCTTTACAATTCTCAGATCTGTTCTTAGCTGAAGGCGGGGTGGTTAACTGGGACAATGGCGATGCCACGCTTACTCAAGCTGGCGACGTGGTGACTTTAGCCGGGGCCAGCTTAACTTTGAATATCGGCTCTACGGCTGTGGTTGGCCAAAAGATTGTTTTGGCCGATGGCGCCACTGCCAATGCTTTTGAAGTAAACTCATCTACTGGTGTCGGCGGAGACAAGTTTGTCATTTTGGCAGGCGGCAACGTCGGCATCGGGACGACAGCTCCTGGAACCAAATTTGCCGTTGCCGGCCTGACCGGCACAGCCAGTTACAATCTTGTCAGGGTTGACACTGCTACCGGCAACTTCTATTACGATTCCTCTTCTCAAAGATACAAAGATAACATCCGTTTATTTGAAGTCGACTTTAATAAAATCTTAGAAGTTTCGCCGAAACTCTTTACTGACAAGGCCTCTGGCCATGAAGAAATCGGCTTTATTGCCGAAGAATTTGCCAATGTCGGTTTGGGCGAGTTGGTTATTTACGACAAAGACGGCCTTCCCAATGGCTTGAAATACGACAAGATCCCGCTTTATCTCTTGGAAGTGGCCAAGAAACAAAATCAGGACATTGCCGAGATTAAAACAATTTTAGGCATTGACTTGAATTCTGAAGGCGGCATCGGCTCGGAAACGCCCATGCCTTGGCTGGAAGCGAAAATCAAGCAGGTTTTAGCTTCTCTAGGCCTGATTCTGGAAAACGGCATTGCTCAGCTCAAAGAAATCATTGTCGGAAAAGTCACGGCCGAGACCGCCCGCGTGGACAAGATTGAAATGGTTGACCGGGCTACCGGAGAGATCTGGTGCACCTGGATTGAGAACGGCGAGTGGCAGAAATTCCGTGGGGATTGCGATAAATCCGCTGCCAACCAGCCCTTCCCGCAGTCTAATAATTCGGTTTTACCAGCCGCGCCAACACCTGACGTTGGTGCGCCCGATTTAACGTCAGGTGTTAACGCACTGCCGCCGGAAACGCCGTCGCCAACGCCAGAACCTTCTCCGGCGCCGAGCGAATCGCCTGTAGTTTATCCTGAGCCTGTCGAAGGACCATCCCCAAGTGAAACCCCGGCAGCGTCGCCCGCGCCCAGCCCCGAACCCTCGCCCGAGCCTTTAGCGTCGCTAGAAACCGTGCCAAGCCCAATGACAGTTGACGACAGTCGTCAATGACACTGATAAACTAAAATGCAAAGAGAAAAAATTACAATTGGTTCGTTCGTGCATGTATATAATCGCGGGAACAGAAAGCAAGAAATTGTTAGAGATAATAAGGACAAGTGGCACTTTTTAGAAATACTATATTATCTTAACGATGAATTTGTAGCGGCCAACCCCTTTTATAAAATACAGACTTCATTGACGACTGTCGTCAATAAGCCATTTATTTGGCCGGGCAACTGGCCGGAAAGAAAACCGCTTGTAAAGATTATTAGCTTTTCCTTATTGGAAAATCATTATCATTTGTTTCTGAAAGAAATCAGGGAGAACGGTATAAGTTTTTTTATGAAAAGGTTCGGGACAAGCATGGCAAAATATTTTAATACAAGACACCAAGAAAATGGAAGACTATTTCAGGGTCCGTATAGGTCAAAAATAATAGATGAAGAAATATATTTTAAGTATCTTAGCGTGTACATTCAAGTAAAAAATGTTTTTGAAATGTATCCAGGGGGATACAAAAAAGCGGTTAATGAATTTGAAAAAGCTTATGATTGGGCGATTAAATATCCTTATTGCAGTTTGGCAGATTATGCGGGCAAAAGAGATTCTCCAATTATCGATAAAGATATTTTAGGAGAATTATTTTTAGGCCCGGAACAATATAAAGAATTTGCAAAACAATGTTTAGAACAAGTAAATTTAGATAATGAATTAGGGAAATTAACATTAGAAGATTAGTTCATTGACGACTGTCGTCAATGAGGCCAAGTTTTAAAAGATGATGTGGGAGAAATTAAAAGAGACGGTTTTGGATATAATTTTGCCGAGAAGTTGCGTTGGTTGCGGCAAAGAGGGAAAGTATATTTGCGAAAAATGCAGCTTATTTCTTTCCGAAGCCCCCAGTCTTTTTCAACAGGGAAGCGTGGAGGAAGTGGTTAGTTGTTGGGAGTACGAAGGGTTGATCAAAGAGATTATTTTTAAAATTAAATACGACGGGATGTTTGACGCCATCGACGAGCTTGTTGAAAAGGCTTTTGAAACAAGAGAACCGTATGTTCCGGAAGACACAATAATAACTTTTGTGCCCCTTTTCAAGAAAAAAGAAAGACGGAGAGGGTTTAACCAGGCGGAATTAATAGCCAAAAAAATCGGAGAAATTACAAGGAAAAAGATATTACCTCTGCTGGAAAAAATAAAAGACACGCCGTCCCAAACAAAATTAGACAAGACAAAGCGGTTAGTCAACGTCAAAGATTCCTTTCGAAGAAAGGAGCTTAGCTCCTTTAGTGACAATGTTCTACTAGTAGATGATATTTGGACAAGCGGAGCGACAATGAAAGAATGTGCCAAGGTTTTAAGAAAGTCGGGAGTAAAGAGGGTTTTTGGCTTCACCCTGGCTCGTACCATGTAGGAAAAGCACAATTAAGAAGAAAGGATCTAAGCTCCTTTAAAGAGAACGAATATCGTGAATGTTATTGAAATAAATAAGTTTAATTCTGTCGAATTAAAAGACAAAAGATACCCGAGGTTGTTGAAGAAAATTAAGGGGGCGCCCAAGAAGCTTTATTATAAAGGCGAGTGGGACAATGATATTTTTGAAAATTGTCTGGCGGTGGTGGGTTCTCGGAGATTCACGAGCTATGGCCGGCGGATGACCGAACTTCTGGTTTCAGAAATTGCCGCAGCAGGAGTGACGATTGTTTCCGGTTTCATGTACGGCGGGGACGAAGCGGCCCATCGGGCGACGGTGACAGTTGGCGGCAGGACCATTGCCGTTATGCCCTGCGGTATAGATTTAATCCATCCCGAATATCAAGAAGAACTTTACCAAAAAATTTTAGAGAACAGGGGCTTAATTCTCTCGGAATTCGAAGGAAGTTTTTCGCCGGCCCTGTGGACCTATCCCAAAAGGGACAGAATTGTGGCCGGACTCTCCCAGGCCGTTTTGGTAGTCGAGGCTGGTCTTGTTTCTGGCACTTTCATTACGGTGGGACACGCCAAAAGTTTTGGCCGGAAGATATTTGCCGTGCCAGGACCATTGACGAGCGAAGTTTCTCAGGGAACGGCCAAGTTAATCAAGGATGGAGCCGCGGTGGTAACCCAAGCCCAAGACATTTTGAGTTTTTTCAACATCTCCTTGACTAAGCCGAGTTTGGTCGGAGTCAAGACCGGTTTGGTTAGAATGAGCGATCTGGAAAGGAAAATAATGGAAAATCTAAAGAGAGAGCCTATGGAAGCCGATGGCTTAGCCCGGCTCCTGTCTCTGCCGGTTTCAAAAATCAGCGCTGACCTATCTTTAATGCAAATCAAAGGCTTTATAAAACAAGAAGGTAACAAATACTATGTTAGTTAAAGTTCCATCAGCCGCCAATTTAGGGCTGGAAACAATTAAAGTCGACGTTGAAGTGCATTTAGCCAACCGAGGATTGCCCGGTTTTGAAATCGTTGGTTTGCCCGACAAAGCCGTGGACGAAAGCAAAGAAAGGGTGAGGGCGGCCATTTTGAGTTCAGGCATTGAGTTTCCTCCAAAGAAAATCACCGTTAACTTGGCGCCGGCCGATATTCCCAAGGAAGGCTCTTTTTATGATTTGCCGATCGCTCTGGGAATACTGAGAAGTGTTTTGCCCTTTTCTTTGCCGGAAAAATCTTTATTCTTTGGCGAGCTGTCGCTGGACGGTTCGTTACGCCATACTCGGGGAGCTTTTTTGCTGGCGCTTTTTGCCAAAGAGGCCGGTTTTGAAAATTTATTTGTCCCCAAGGATTCGGCCAACGAGGCGGCGGTCATCAAAGGAATTAAGGTGTATCCCGTGGAAAATCTTTTTGAACTGACGGCTCATTTCCTAGGCAGGAAGCTGATTGAACCAGCGATTTTCAAAAAGAGCGAAATCGATGACCGACTTCCCGCTCCGGCCGAGTTTGACATGAAAGAAATCTTGGGCCAGGAACAGGCCAAACGTGCCATAGAAATAGCGGCCTCGGGCAGTCACAATATTATTATGGTAGGCTCTCCGGGCTCGGGAAAAACCATGCTGGCTAGAGCTCTTCCTGGAATCTTGCCGCCATTAAGCGAAGAAGAGTCTTTGGAAGTGACGAAACTGTATTCTGCCTCGGGCAACATACCGCCTGGAGGTTCTCTGGTTACTAGTCGCCAATTCAGGGCGCCGCACCATACGGCTTCTCTAGTTGGTCTGATCGGCGGGGGAACCAGACCCCAGCCTGGAGAAATCAGTTTAGCGCACAGAGGAGTTCTTTTTCTGGATGAGTTTAATGAATTTCCCAGATCGGTGATGGAGGCTCTTCGTCAGCCTTTGGAAGACGGCTATCTGACGATATCTCGAAGCAAAGAAAGGGTGAGGTATCCGGCCGATTTCATGCTCGTGGCCTCGGCCAATCCCTGTCCCTGCGGCTACCTGAATCATCCAAGGAAAAATTGCATTTGTTCTCCCCGTCAGATCAGGAAATACCAGAGAAGAATTTCCGGGCCAATTCTCGATAGAATCGATTTGCACGTGGTTGTTCAGCCGGTTGATGTTGGGGAATTTTCGGAAAATCAAAAAGCCTCAGAGTTTTTAGAATCGTCGGAAAAAGTCAAAAAAAGAGTGGTGGTGGCCCGAAAAATCCAGCAAAAACGCTTTAAGAGAAAGGATATTTATACAAACGCCCAAATGAAGAACAGCCACATTAAAAAATACTGTCAACTGACGAAAGAAGTGGAACAGCTTTTAAGGCAGGCCGGCCTGAAATTCCAATTATCCGCCCGGTCTTACATGAAAATGATAAAAGTAGCCCGAACCATTGCCGATTTAGAAAGAATAGAGGATATAGGCATTTCCCATATGGCCGAAGCCCTGCAGTACCGACCAAAAATATACGAAGACATTTAAACCAGGTTAAAAGGAGCTAAGCTCCTTTATAGCCCATTGACGACTGTCGTCAATGGGGTCAAATAGATGTATATATGCGCATAAAGCAAATTTTAGACAGTTGTTTAACCGGCTTAAACAACTTAATGGGCAGAAATAAGAAAAAGGAGCTAAGCTCCTTTAGCGGAAAGGAGAAGGGGTTTATGGAAAAGGAGTTAAGCTTCTTTAACAGGAGCGCGCACTTGGATACAGGAAAGAGGGGCGAGGAAATAGCCAAAGAACATTTGGAGAGAAAAGGATATAAGATAGTTGAGCGGAATTACAAGACAAAATATGCGGAGATTGATCTGGTGGCCAAAAGGAAAAATGATTTGGTTTTTGTAGAAGTTAGAACAAGAATGGGGAATAATTTCGGAACTCCGGAGGAAACGATTAACAAGAGAAAACTGAGAAAACTTTGGGGTAATGCGGTGGCCTATGCGGCTAGGGCAAAATGGAAAGGTTTTTACAGGATAGACGCTATATGTATTGTTTTGAAAAAAGATTATTCTTTAGATCGTTTAAATCATTACGAAAACATCGTCGGCGGCTAAACGAAAATGAAACCTTGCTTTCAGCTTAAAATTAAGCTATTATTATAAAGTAATTATTATTAACAAATTTAAGTCAAAAATATGGCAGACGCACAAGATTCAACTAAGGTTTGGCAAAAGGTCTCCAAGACAGCAATTTTAGTATTGGTCTTCTTGCTGCCCTCGTTCTTCCTGCCTTTTACCTCAAACGTCTTAGATTTCAACAAGCAGGCTCTTTTGGTGGTTTTCGTCTTGGCTTCGCTTTTTGCCTGGCTATTGAAGTCCTTGATCGAAGAAAAGATTTCTTTGGACGTCAGCTGGTTTAATCTGGCCCCGGCAGCTCTTTTAGTCGTCACCGCCCTGTCAACCTTGTTTTCCGCCTACAAATACGGCAGTTTCTGGGGCTGGCCTCTAGTCATTTCCTCAAGTTTTTTGAGCACTCTAGTTTTAATCCTGCTTTACTTTCTGATAGTCAACCTTTACCGAAAACCGGAAGACGTCTTCGGATTGATCTTTATTCTGGTGGTTTCTGGATTGTTGGTGGCTCTGATTGCTCTGCCCCAAATTCTCGGCAAGTTTCCTTTGCCCTTTGATTTTGCCAAGTCAACCTCGTTCAACACGGTTGGATCTGCGAACGGCTTGGCTGTTTTTCTGGCAGCCTTTCTGCCCTTGGCCGCCAGCCTGATATTCATCTCTAAAAAGAAATTGGTTAAGGTTCTGGTCTGGCTGTTTGTCATCGTTTCTCTCTTTCTGCTTCTGGCGATTAATTTTCAGACCGCCTGGCAGATTCTTATGGTTGAAGCTTCCCTGATTCTTATCTTCGGCATTGCTAAAAGAGAAGTTTTCAATCTCAGCTGGCTGTTTCTGCCGATGCTGATTCTGGCCTTTTCTTTATTTGCCTTGATGATGAGGAGTTCGATTATCCCGACGATCAATCTTCCGATTGAAGTTTCTCCGACTTTGGGCTCCAGCTTTAACGTCGCCCTGAAGACGGTCAAGAGTTTTAAACCGCCGATTTCCTGGATGTTTGGATCCGGTCCCGGCACTTTTGTTTACGATTACTCGATGTACAAGCCGGTGGACATTAATCAGACGGTTTTTTGGGGGACAAGATTCGGATCAGGGTCTTCGGAGGTTTCAGACCGTCTGGCAACTACCGGTATTCTGGGATTTCTCTCTTTCCTGGCCGTTATTGGTCTGGCCGGTTTTTTCGGGCTCAAAAGCGTCATTTACGGCGAGGCCAAGAAGGAAAATTTCGTCTGGATAATGCTTACGGGCGTTGTCGCCAGCTTTATCGGGGTTGTTATCAGCTTTTTCATGTATCCGAGCAACCTTTCTTCCATGTTTTTGTTCTGGATGCTTTTGGCATTCATCTTCTGCCTGATTGGCATCAAGACTAAGACTTTTGACCTTCAGCCGTCTCGGGCGTCGGAGCAAGCCTCGAAAGGGAAGATATCTACTCCTTGGATCACTGTCGGCGTTTCCTTTGCTTTCATAGTCGTCTTGATTGTTTCGATGACCGTCTTTTTCGCCCAGGGCCAAAGGTATTTTGCCGAAGTAAACTACGTAAAAGCTTTGCGGGATGTTCAGAAGGGCGATAATAGCGCCGCCGTCATCCATCTGTCTAGCGCCATCCGTTTGACAGGATCTAAGCAGGACAATTACTGGAGAGATTTATCGCAGGTTTATCTTTTCAGGATCAACGAAGAGCTGCAGAGGAAAGATATCACTCAGCAGGAAGTCGGCCAAAACGTCACCAACCTAATTTCTTCTCTGGTGGCGGCCGCCAAATCTTCAAGCGACGCCTCCCCGAAAAATATTGCCAACTGGACAGTCAGAGGCTTTGTTTACAGCAATATCCTGTCCATTATCAAGGGGGCCGACGGCTGGGCAATCAGTGCTTACGAGGAGGCGATAAAGCTTGAACCGACCAGTCCTTATATTTACACTGTTTTAGGGCAGGTTTATGTCAGCCAGGCCGATGATCTCGCTCTGGACAAAACTAAGGCCGCTGACAGGCAGCAGGCCCTGGATACTGCCAGAGGAAAATTCCAGAAAGCTCTTGATTTGAAATCAGACTACGCTCCGGCCCGCTTCCAACTGGCCATGATTGATGTCAGAGAAAACAAGACAAAAGACGCCATCGCCAAGCTCGAAGAAACAAAAGCAATTGCTCCTTTTGACACGGGGCTGGCCTTTCAGCTCGGAGTCATTTACCAGGCAGACAATCAGATAAAGAATGCCAGGGCCGAGTTTGAAAGAGCCGTCGCCCTGGACCCGAATTATTCCAACGCTAGGTACTTCCTCGGTCTTTTATACGATCAGGCTGACGAAAAACAGAAAGCGATCGAGCAGTTTGGAAAGGTTTCCCAGCTCAATCCGGACAATGATCAGGTAAAAAAGATCTTAGAGAACCTAAAAGCCGGCAAGAAAGCCCTTGAAGGAGTGATTCAGGCCGAGCAGCCGCCGATTCAGGAGAAGCTGCCCGAAGAGTTGGAAGTGACGCCTTCTCCGTCTCCGACGAAGTAAATTTTGTTATCCATGAATCTTAAACTGGGCCGTATTTTCCTCTACGGGTTTTCTGCCCTCGTCTTTTTAGTGCCTCTTTTCTGGCTGCCTTTTTCCTTTGAGGCCTGGGAGTTCCCAAAGGAGTTTTTGCTGTTTTTCTTAAATCTAGCACTTCTGATTGTCTATTTTTTCAGCAATTTTTCGCCAGAAGAGAGGCCTAAGTTAAAAATTTTCTGGCCGTTTGACTTGTTAGTCTTGGGATTCTTGATAGTCGCTGCTGTTTCCGCCTTGTTTTCGGTTGACAAGGTTTCCAGCATCTTTGGTTTTTACGGCCGGTTCTCAAACGGCCTGATTGGCTTAATTTCTTTTGCCCTTGTCTATTTTCTGGCCAGCCGCCTGCCGAAAGACAAGGCAGACAGGGTTATAAAAACCATTCTCTGGTCGGCCAGCTTTATTGTCCTTATTGCCTATTTGTCTTTGACGGGGATTTTGGCAAAACTGGTCAGTTTTTCCCCGGCTCTTTTGCAAAGAAACTTCAATTTAGTCTCTCCTTCTCTCGAAGGGCTGGTTATGTTCCTGGCGCCTCTGATGTTCTTGAGCATTGGCTTTAGGGAGAAAAAACTGGCCTGGGTTTTCCTCGCTTTTTCTGCAGGATTGATACTTCTGGTTGACTATGCCCCGAGCCTGATCGTCCTTGGATTGACCTCTCTGTTATATTTGGGACTGATTTCTTTCAAGAAAAAATCGGAGGGAATAAAAAGCTTGGCTTTGATCTTGTTATTGTTTTTGACTTTGTCTGCGGCTGGAATGAGTTTGGATATCTCCAAGATTTTTCCAAAGAGCTTGGTTTCTTTTCCTCGCGAAGTGACTCTGGATTTGCAGACGAGCTGGCAGATCAGCCTGGAGGCTTTCAAGTCAAGGCCGATTCTGGGATCTGGTCCCGGCACCTTTTTCTACAACTTCTCCAAATTCAAGCAGGAGAGTTTTAACCGGGACCCTTTGTGGCAGATAAGATTTGACCGTCCCGTCAGCCATATTTTAGAGATGATGTCGACGACGGGCTTGTTTAGCCTCCTGATTTTTCTTGTTTTGGCGGTTTTGGCGATTAAGTCCCCTTTCCCAAGCCTTGGCCATGTCTTTCGGCCAAGCCCTGATTTGCCGTTTTTGAATCTGGTTTTTGCCTTTATTTCCTCTGTTTTTGCCCAGGCGTTCTATTACCAGAATGTGGTCTTGGGATTCAGCTTCTGGCTGTTTTTGGGGCTGATTACGGGACTGACGGCAAAAGAGAAGGGTTTCAATTTAATAGGCTTTCTGGGAAAGTTCAGAATCCCGAGAACTATTTTTGACAAAGACGGTTCCGGAAAAAGAATTCTCCTGCTAGTCTTTATTTTGTTTTTAAGCCTGGCCTTGATCTTCGTTGTTTTCTGGGCCTCAAGGATTTATTGGGGGGATTTCCTTTACTATCAGGCGCTTGGAAAAGCCAAGATAGACGACAAAGTCGCCTTGAATCGAAAGGCGGTTTCCGTCAATCCTTACTTTGCCGAGTACCAGATAGTTTTGAGCCGGAGCCTGATCAATCTGGCAATCCAAGAGTCGCAAAAAGCTGATACTAAAAACGTTTTCCAGACAGTCGTTTCAGCCGTAGATTCTGCCAGAAGGGCAACCGAGATTTCTCCGAACTGGGTAGCTTCGTGGGAGACCCTGGGCATGATTTATCAGGAGGTCCAGGGACTGGTTTCGGGGACCGAGGATTGGGGGATAAAATCCTTTGAAAGAGCGGTGGACTTGGAGCCGGCCAATCCCTTGCTCCATTCGAGGCTGGGGCGGGTTTACTTTGCCAAGGGAGATTTGAATAAGGCAAAGGAAGAGCTCGTGAAAGCCAGAGCCTTAAAACCCGACTTTTTGGAACCCCGGATATTTTTAGGACTGGTCAGAGAAAAACAGGGAGATCTTAAAGGAGCTTTAAGCTACATGTCTCATCTCGGTCAGCTCTATCCTTTGAACACTGACATTGCTTTTCAATTGGGCAGGCTTTATTTTAACCAGAACAAGACCAATGAGGCGATTTTAGAATTTGAAAGAGCTTTGAAGCTTAACCCCTCGCATTTAGATAGCCTTTATTCTCTGGCTCTGGCTCTTGAGAAAAAGGGGGACAAAACTCAGGCGATCAGCTTTTTGGAACGGGCCTTGAAAATCAGTCCTAACAACCAGATTCTGAAAGACAAACTGGAGCAATTGGAGAAACATTAAAAACTCTTGACAACAGTCATTGGCTTGTAATATAATACTTCTATACGCGCCCTAGACAATTTGGGTTTTTTGATATAGTTTAAAAGCATTAGCGTTTTAAATAATTTCAGAGGTAACTTGAAGCCTCTTCGGCTAGATTAAAAGCTTAACTTTTAGTAGCCCCAATCCTGGCGGGGTTTTTTCGCTTTTTACCCCGCACCAACTTTGCCAGAAAAGCATCTTGCGAAGTGCGCTTGCCGAATAGGCAAACCCCCGTAATTGGGCGCAGCGCTTCGCTCCAGTTCGGGGTGCAGCTATTCGCTGCCCGCACTGCGCAATCTAATAATTAAGCAAAGTTGGTGCGGGGTTTAGAGCGTTGGCAAAGATGAAGGTAAAATCTTTCTCTAAATCAAACGTCTCTTTTCGCCTCCCCTATCTTTGTTCGCTTCAAAGAGACAGCTGGCAGTGGCTTTTGCAAAAGGGCCTGGGCGAGCTTTTCTCTGAAGTTTCGCCGATCAGAGACTATACCAAGAAAGAGTTCGAACTCTGGTTTTTGGGTTACAAACTCGACGAGCCGAAATACAAAGACGACCTTGAGGCCAAGAATGACAACGGTTCGTACGAAGCTTCCTTGAGAGTAAAAACCAGGCTGGTCAACCTCAAAACCAAGGAAGTCAAAGAGCAGGAGGTTTTCCTGGCCGATTTTCCGATTATGACCGAAAGAGGCACTTTTATTGTCAACGGAGTCGAAAGGGTGGCCATCGCCCAGCTCATCCGCTCTCCGGGAGTTTTTTTCACCAGCCAGCAGATTGGCGGTCGGCAGTATTTCGGCGCCAAAATCATCCCCAACCGGGGCGCCTGGCTGGAAATAGAGACAGACGCTTCGGGCTTTATGGGAATGAAAATTGACAGGAAGAGAAAGGTGGCGGTGACCGCTTTGTTAAGGGCTTTCGGCATCGATAAAGACCAGGCCATCAAAGAGCTTTTTCAAGACGTCAACAATGACCCTGATCTTAACTATGTTGAAGAAACCATCAAAAAAGACTCCAGTCACAACCAGGCCGAAGCCTTGGTGGAAATATACCAGAGATTGAGGCCGGGGGATTTGGTGACGCCCGACACCGCCAGGGAACTGATCGAGAACATGTTCTTCAATTTTGAAAGATACGATTTGTCCAGAGTTGGCCGATGGAGAATGAACCAAAGGCTACTCCGACCGATGGGCACGGATAAAAGACGGATAACCACGGATTCACTGATCCGTGAATCTGTGAAAATCAATCTAAAATCCGCGCAAATCAGTGACGGAGAGGAAATCACCGTCAAAGAAAGAGTTTTGAAACCGGAAGATATTGTCGGAGTCGTCCACGAGGTGATTCGCCTCAACAACACTCCCGGAGCCCTGGCCGATCCGATTGATCATTTGGGAAACAGAAGAGTCAGGACTTCGGCAGAGGTTCTTCAGAATAGAATGAGAGTCGGTTTATTAAGAATGGAAAGGATTATCAAAGACAGAATGTCGACTCTTGAAGAGGGAATGATGGCGCCGTCCCAGGTAATTAATCCCAGGCCCCTAATGGCCGTCATCAAAGAATTCTTCACTTCGAGCCAGCTTTGTCAGTTTATGGACAATGAAAATCCCTTGGCCGAACTGGAGCACAAAAGACGTTTGGCTGCTACCGGCCCCGGGGGATTGACCAGGGAAAGGGCGGGGCTGGAGGTCAGGGACGTTCAGCCGTCGCACTACGGCAGAATCTGTCCGATTCAGACTCCTGAAGGACAGAACGTCGGCCTGATCTCTCACCTGGCCTGTTTTGCCAGAATCAATTCCCTGGGCTTTTTAGAAACTCCTTATTTCAAAGTGGAGAAGGGAAAAGTCACTTCCGAGATCCATTACCTAAACGCTTACGAAGAGGAAAGGTACAATATTGCTCATGCCGGCGTTCCGGTTGGCAAAGACAGCCAGATTATTCCAGAAAAGGTGGCTGCCAGGATCAAAGGCGAGCCTGGAGAGATTGATAAAAGCATGATCGATTTCATGGACGTTTCTTCAAAGCAGACGGTTTCGGCGGCCACGGCCCTGATTCCCTTTCTGCAGAATGACGATGCCAACAGAGCTCTAATGGGTTCCAATATGCAGAGGCAGGCAGTGCCTTTGCTGAATCCCGAAGCTCCTTTGGTCTGCACCGGAGTCGAACCGAGAGTAGCTGAAGATTCCGGCCAGGTTCTTTTGGCCAAAGACGACGGCGTTGTTACCGAGGCGGACGCCCGGCATATCAGGATCCAGAACCAAAAGACTCGCGTCCATACGGATTACTTTTTAAGAACTTTTGTCAGGACTAACCAGTATACCTGTTTCCACCAGAGGCCGATTGTCAAAAAGGGCGAGCACGTCAAGAAAGGCCAGGTTTTGACCGACGGAGCCGCCATTGAAGACGGCTGGCTGGCTTTGGGCAGAAACGTTTTGGTTTCCTTTCTGTCCTTGAGAGGCGGGAATTACGAGGACGCCATCATTATTTCTGAAAGGTTGGTCAAAGACGTCGTTTTTTCTTCAATCCATCTTGAGGATTTCTTCTGCGACGTCAGGGAAACAAAATTGGGTCCCGAAATCACCACTTCAGACATTCCCAACGTCAGCGAGGATAAATTAAAAGACCTTGACTCGGAAGGAGTAATCAGGATCGGGGCCGAGGTCGGCTCCCATGATATCCTGGTCGGCAAAATCTCGCCCAAGGGCGAAACCGATCTGACTCCGGAAGAAAGGCTTTTAAGAGCCATTTTCGGAGAGCGGGCCAGGGAAGTCAAAGACACCTCGCTCTTGCTGGAATACGGGAAAAGAGGAAGGGTTGTCGACGTCAAAGTCTGGGAAAGGGAAAAAGGAGCTCAGCTGGAACCGGGGATCATTAAAAGGATTCAGGTCGAGGTGGCGGAATTCCGCAAGATCCAGGCCGGCGACAAATTGGCAGGGCGCCACGGCAACAAAGGCGTGGTTTCTTTCGTTCTGCCAGAGGAAGAAATGCCTTTCTTAGAAGACGGCACCCCGGTTGATATTGTTTTGAATCCTTTGAGCGTTGCTTCGAGAATGAACCTTGGCCAAATCTTGGAAACTCATTTAGGGCTGGCGGCCAAAACTTTAGGGTACCGGGCGGTTTCCCCGGCTCTTTTGGGAGCCAACGAAGAAGACATCAAAAAGGAGCTAAAAGAGGCCGGGTTTCCGGAAGACGGGAAATTAAAGGTTTTTGACGGCCGGACCGGAGAAGGTTTTCTTGGAAAAGCCACCGTCGGCTACATCTACATGATGCAGCTGATCCACATGGTCGAGGATAAGATCCACATGAGGTCAATCGGACCCTATTCTTTGATTACCCAGCAGCCGCTGGGAGGAAAATCCCAGTTTGGCGGCCAAAGATTCGGAGAAATGGAAGTCTGGGCCCTTGAAGGCTACGGCGCTTCCCACACCTTGCAGGAAATTTTAACTATCAAATCAGACGATGTTTCGGGCCGGGCTGCCGCCTATGAATCGATTCTTAAAGGAGAACAGATCAGGCATCCGAATATTCCGGCTTCCTTTAACCTGCTGGTGGCAGAACTGAAATCTTTAGGCTTGGCAGTGGAAGTAAAAGAGAAAATAAGGGAAGAGAAGCAAGAAGATAACTAGTTTATTAGCGTCTAGCGGCTAGCGTCTAGTAAGTTGACTAGACGCTAAACAACTAGACGCTAGACCCTAAACAAATGAGAGTCGCCGATTTACAAGCTATCCGCATCAAGCTCGCCTCGCCCGAGGAGATTTTGGCTTGGAGCCACGGCGAAGTGACTAAGCCCGAGACGATCAACTACCGCACCCAAAAACCCGAGAAAGAAGGCTTGTTTGACGAAAAGATCTTCGGGCCGGAAAAAGACTATGAATGCTACTGCGGCAAATACCGGGGCATCCGCCACAAAGGCATTGTTTGCGACAAATGCGGAGTCGAGGTCACCAAAGCCCAGGTTCGAAGGGAAAGGATGGGCCATATCAAGCTGGCCTCTCCCGTTTCCCACATCTGGTTTTTAAGAGGCGTTCCCTCAAGAATGGGGCAGGTTTTGGATTTGCCGATGTCCCAGTTGGAAAAAGTCATTTATTTCAACGCTTACATTATTACCAAAGTTGACGAGGAAACCAAGAAAAAGATCTTGGAGCAAATCGACAAGGAATACCAGAGCAAACTCAAAATTCAAAAGTCCCGCCTACTCCGCCAGTCGGCGGATTCGGGCGGGCAGGCAAAAGCCGAAAGCGCCAAAGGTAAAAAACAGGACAAAGACAAGAGAGACGCCGAAAAGGTTTTAGCGAAAGAAAAAAAAGGAGCAGAACATGATTTAAAACGAGCCAGGGACGCAGCCAGGGACGAAGTTTCAAACCTGAAAGTGTTGAAAATTATTTCCGAGATCGACTATTTCGACTTGTCCCTGAAATACGGACACTGTTTTGAAGCGGGGTCGGGAGCTGAATCTTTGAGAAAGATTTTTGGCGGAGTTGATTTGAAAAAGCAGGTCAGCCGGCTCCGCCAGGAGTTAGAAACAGCTTCGCCTTTGAACAAAAGGAAGGTCTTAAAAAGAATAAAGCTTTTGCAGGGGATGGAAAAAGCCCATATCAGGCCAGAATGGATGTTTTTGACCGTCCTGCCTGTTTTGCCCCCGGATTTAAGGCCGATGGTCCAGCTCGACGGCGGCCGGTACGCTTCGTCAGACCTTAACGATCTTTACCGGAGAGTTATCAACAGAAATAACCGCCTGAAGTATCTTTTAGAAATCGGGGCTCCGGAAGTGATTGTCAGAAACGAAAAAAGAATGCTTCAAGAAGCAGTTGACGCCCTGATTGACAACGGCATGAGAAAAGGGACGATGACCCAGGCGACCACCGGCGGCAGAAGGCTTTTGAAGTCTTTGGCAGACATTTTAAAAGGAAAACAAGGCAGGTTCAGGCAGAATCTTTTGGGCAAAAGAGTTGACTATTCGGGACGGTCGGTCATTGTTGTCGGGCCGGAACTTTTGCTCCATCAAGTCGGATTGCCCAAGAAAATGGCTTTGGAGCTTTTCAAGCCTTTTGTCATTAAAAAAGTTCTCGACAAAGAGCTTGCCTATAACGTCCGGGGAGCATCGAGATTAATTGATCAGGAAACCGACGATATCTGGGCGATTCTCGAGGAAGTGGTCAAAGACAAACTAGTGTTGCTCAACCGGGCGCCGACTCTGCACCGTCTGGGAATCCAGGCCTTTTACCCGATTCTCATCGAAGGCGAGGCCATTCGAATTCATCCTTTGGTCTGCAGGGCCTTTAATGCCGATTTTGACGGCGACCAGATGGCGGTCCACCTGCCTCTTTCCGAAGAAGCCCAGAAGGAAGCCAGAGAGATTATGCTTTCCTCTCTCAATTTACTGAAGCCGGCCACCGGACTGCCGATTGTCAGTCCGACTCAGGACATTGTCTTGGGATGCTACTGGTTCACCAAATTAAGAGCAGGCGCAAAAGGAGAAGGCAAAATCTTTGGATCTCCTGATGAAGCTCTCTTGGCTCATGAATTTGGAGAACTGGATTTACAGGCTCAAATCAAAGTTCCCTCGCTTTTAGTCAAGGGCGACAAAAAACCGGCAAAAGGAGACCGTAAAAACGCCGCCGATTTTATCGAGACTTCTGCCGGCAGGCTGATTTTTAACCAGGCTCTGCCCGAGGATTTCCCTTTCCAAAACCAGGAGATGAATTCAAAGAGATTAGAGGAACTGATCAGAGAAGTTATCGAAAAATACGGCATTAGCAAAACTCAGCCAATCTTAGACAAGATCAAGACGACCGGTTTTGACGGGGCGACCAGGTCTGGCATCAGCTGGGGCATGGACGATTTGAAGGTGCCCGCAGAAAAGCCGAAATTGATTGAGGCGGCAGAAAAAGAGATCGCCGCTTTAGACAGCCATTATCAGAAAGGCTTTTTGTCCCGCGAGGAGAAATACCAGAGGTCGATCGAAGTTTGGCAAAGAGCCAAGTCGGAAATTGAAAAACTGGTGCCAAAAGCTTTGCCGGATCAAGGTTCGGTTTTTACCATTATTGACTCCGGCGCCAGGGGTTCGTGGGCCCAGCCGGTCCAGATGGCAGGGATGAAAGGCTTGGTTATCAACCCGGTCGGCCGGATTATTGAGCTGCCGATCAAGCACTCTTACAAGGAGGGTTTTGACGTTCTGGAATACTTCCTTTCGACTCACGGAGCCAGGAAAGGCACGGCTGACACGGCTTTGAGAACCTCGACCGCAGGTTATCTGACTCGCCGTCTGGTTGACGTCAATCACGAGGTTATTGTCAAAGACGACGATTGCGGCGACGACAACGGAATTTTGCTTTTGCGCAGAGAAGCAGATGAAATTAGCCAGAACTTTTTGATGAAAATTATCGGCAGAGTCGCTTTAGAAGATATCGGCAGTATGGTCAAAAAAGGGGAGATAATCGACTGGGAAAAGGGCAAGGAAATCGTCAGAGTCGGAATTGACCAGGTAAGAGCCAGGTCGCCTTTGAGCTGCAAGCTTTTAAAGGGAGTTTGCCGCAAATGCTATGGTTGGGATTTTGGCAAGGGAAAAATGGTTGAGATCGGAGAAGCGGTCGGGGTGGTGGCGGCCCAGGCAATTGGAGAGCCGGGAACTCAGTTGACAATGAAAACATTCCATATGGGCGGAGTGGCTTCGGGCGGAGACATCACCATGGGCTTGCCCAGAGTCGAAGAGATCTTCGAGACCAGAGTGCCTGTCGGCAAAGGAGTTATTTCTCAGGCGTCGGGGAGCGTCACCGATATTGTTGACCAAATGATAATTACGGTTAAACCGGAAGGAGACGATTTAAAGAAGGCAAAAGCCAAGAAGCAGGAAACTCTGGAGTACCAGATTCCTAAAGGCAGGGGCATTCTGGTCAAAGTCGGGGATAAAGTCTTGCCCGGACAGCCTTTGTGCGAGGGCAACCTCGACTTAAAAGAGCTTTTCAAGATTGTCGGCCAGGACCAGACCCAGAACCATATTATTAGAGAAGTTCAGCGGATTTATGCTTCCCAGGGAGCGGCTATTCACGACAAACACTTGGAAGTCGTCGTCAGGCAGATGTTTTCAAGACTGAAAATCAAGGATTCCGGAGACAGCGATTTTATCCAGGGAGAGATTGTCAGCAAGACCAAATTCTCTGGAGAGAACAAGAGACTGAAGAAAGAAGGCAAGAAGCCGGCGGTTTCTTTGCCGGTTTTGCTCGGGATTTCCAAAGTGGCTTTGGCCACCGACAGTTTCCTGTCGGCCGCTTCTTTCATCGAGACTTCGAGAGTTCTGATTCGGGCCGCTATTGAAGGCAAAGAAGATTGCCTTGAGGGATTGAAAGAAAATGTCATCATCGGAAAATTAATTCCGGCCGGAACCGGATACAAGAAATAACCTGGAAAATTCTGCTTTCAGGCGGTATAATGTATCATTAGGGGTTTTTGGGTTGCGATCTAAATTTTAAACGAAGTCTCGTGGCTAAAAAGAGGAATCATAGTCGGAAAAACTCTTTTACCAAGAAGAAAAAGGCAGAAGACCGTCATTTTCTGCCGCCTTTTGTTCAAGGTTACATTTTTGGCTTGGTCTTTCTTTTGCTGGCGGCAATAGTCCTGCTTTCTTTTTTTGAATTAGCCGGCAAGGGCGGCCAAGGCATTTTAGAAGCCCTGTTGTTTCTGCTCGGCAGGAGCGCTTTTGTCCTGCCGGTGTTTTTAGTTTTGGCCGGAGTCGTTTTTTTCGCCGGCGGACGAAACCATCAGAAAATCTGGAAAATGACTGTCTTGGCTTTTTTTTCCTGCCTGGTCGGCTTGAGCGCGGTTTTGAATTCGTTTGACGGCGTCAGTTTCTCTTTAAAGCAAAAAGCTCTTGGGGGATTAGTCGGCTATTTTCTTAGCCTACCCTTTTTGAGAATTTTCGGTTTTTGGGTGAATCTCGTTGTTTTCGGAAGCCTGATCATTTTCGGCTTCTTCATTTTCTGGCAGGTGGCTAAAAAGATAAAACCCCAGACAGCCGAAGAATTGGCCGAGCAGCCCCCGGTTTTAAAAAAGATCTTTGAGCCCAGGTTCAAAATAAAGGAAATCAAAGATTCCCGGTCCACTAGAAATACTGGCAAGGAGCTCGCTTTGCCGCCCGAGCTCAAAACAAAACCGATCTTTCAGGGAGTCAAATCTTCCGTTTACAAAAAACCTTCCTTAGACTTTTTGGAAGTTGATCGCGGCGAGCCGACGACCGGGGATATCAGGAACAACATGGCCATTATCAAAAATACCCTGGAAACCTTTAGCATTCCGGTGGAGATGGGCGAAGTCAATATTGGTCCGACCGTCACCCGGTACACCTTAAAGCCGGCCGAGGGCATAAAACTTTCCAAGATTACCGCTTTGAGCAACGATCTGTCTCTGGCTTTGGCGACTCACCCGATTAGGATTGAGGCGCCGATTCCCGGCAAATCTCTGGTTGGAATTGAGGTACCTAACAAAGTCAGGACTCAAGTCAGGTTGAGGAATATTTTCGAGACTCCGGAGTTCCAAGGCTCGCCTTCCCCGCTTCTTTTCAGTCTTGGCAGGGACGTTGCCGGCAATCCCTGTTTCGCCGACTTGGCAAGAATGCCGCACTTGTTGATAGCCGGCTCCACGGGCACTGGCAAAACAATTTGTTTGAACAGCATTGTTTTGAGCCTGCTCTACCGGAACTCGCCGGAAACCTTGAGATTGATCATGATTGATCCCAAAAGGGTGGAATTCCCGGTCTACCAGGAAATCCCCCATCTTTTGTCGCCAGTCATTTTCGACAGCCAAAAAACCGTCAATGTTTTCAAGTGGCTGGTCAAGGAAATGGAAAGGCGTTTTGAGGTTTTGGCTTCGGCCAAGGCCAGGGACATCGCCTCCTACAACCGGGAAGCCAATTTCAGGCTGTCAAAAGCGGCTGTTAAGGGCCAGGAGGAGGATTTAGAGGCAATTCCTTACATCGTCATCATCGTTGACGAACTGGCCGATCTGATGGCTGCCAGAGGCAAAGAGATTGAGGGCGGCATTGTTCGTTTGGCCCAGATGGCGAGAGCCGTGGGCATTCATTTGGTCGTCGCCACCCAAAGGCCGTCGGTTGAGGTGGTCACAGGATTAATCAAGGCGAACATCACTTCGAGAATCACTTTTCAGGTCGCTTCTCAAGTCGATTCCAGAACGGTTATGGATTCGGCCGGAGCCGAAAAGCTTCTCGGAGCAGGCGATATGCTTTTCATCTCTTCGGAAACGGCCAGGCCCAGGAGAATCCAGGGAGCTTACGTCACCGACAAGGAAGTTAAAAAGGTGACTGATTTCTTAAAGTCGCAAAGAGAAGAATTCGGGCCACTGAAAGAAAACTTTTTGGCCGAAGAGTTGGAAAAAGAACTGGAAATTCATCCGCCGGGAAGCGAAAAGTTTTACGCCAGCGACGAAGACCCCTTGTATTTGCAGGCAAAACAACTGGTGATCGAGTTTAGGAAAGCTTCAGCCTCCCTGCTTCAGAGAAGATTGAGAGTCGGCTATGCCAGAGCGGCCCGGCTTTTGGATATCTTGGAGGACAGAGGAGTCGTCGGCCCGGCTGACGGGGCCAAGCCCAGAGAAGTCTACCTTACCGGAGAAACGCCGGGCCAGAATATTGAGATTAAGGTAAAATCAGAAGACAAAGAAGATTCCGATAATGGAGACGGCGACTGGGAGAAAGTCTAAACGAGTATCTAGTATTTTGTATATAGTATTTAGTATGACGTCGTATACAAGATATTAAATACAGGATACAATATACAAAAGTTTCATTATTCTATTATTGAATATGGTTAAGCGAAAAAAAGAAGAAAAAGAAGAAAAACAGGAAAAAACGGGCTTAATGGAGGCGGTTGAAGAAATCAAACAGAGGTTCGGCGAGGGCGCCATCATGAAGCTCCATGATATCAGGGCGGTTGACGTTGACGTTATTCCGACGGGCTCGCCTTCTTTGGATTTAGCTCTTGGGGTTGGCGGAGTTCCCAGGGGCAGGGTGATTGAGATCTTCGGCCCAGAAAGTTCGGGAAAATCAACTTTAGCTCTGCACATCTGCGCCGAGGCCCAGAAAGCCGGAGGCGTGGCTGCTTTTATCGACGCCGAACACGCCTTAGATCCCGATTACGCCAAAAGGCTCGGCGTCAATACTGACGACCTGCTCATTTCCCAGCCAGACTCAGGCGAGCAAGGTCTTCAGATCGTTGAAACCTTGGTCAGGTCAGGCGAAGTTGACGTCATTGTTATCGATTCGGTAGCAGCTTTGGCTCCCAAGGCAGCCATTGAAGGGGAAATGGGAGAATTTCAGATTGGCTTGCAGGCGAGATTAATGTCTTCGGCCCTGCAAAAGCTTTCCGGAGTCATTTCCAAAACCAAGACGATCGTCATTTTCCTTAACCAGCTGAGGATGAAAATCGGCATTATGTTCGGCAACCCCGAGACAACTTCAGGAGGATTGGCCTTAAAGTTCTACGCTTCTGTCAGAATTGATCTTAGGAGAATTGCCCAGATAAAGCACGGAGACGAGATTATTGGTTCAAGAATCAGAGCCAAAGTGGTCAAGAACAAAGTGGCAGCTCCTTTCAGGATGGCTGAGTTTGACATTTACTATAACGAAGGCATTTCTTACTTGACCGATCTTTTGAACTTGGGAATAAAACAGGAAGTGGTTAAAAAGTCCGGCAGCTGGCTGGATTTTGGCGAAACCAGACTTGGTCAGGGAACCGAAGCGGCCAAGAAGTTTCTCAAAGACAATCCAAAAACGGCTGAGGCGATAAAAAAAGCCCTGTTTGAAAAGCAGGAGCAGGATAAAGCCAAAGAATAAAAGCCTACCTTGTAATGTAGGGGAGCAATCCCAAAAACCTGGCTCTCTTGATCGCCCGGGCCAACTTTCTCTGATGGCCGGCGCAAACGCCGGTTCTTTTTTTTGCCCTGATTTTGGCCAAGCCCGAAGTGAACTTCCTCAAAATCTCAAGGTCTTTAAAATCAATATTGTCTATGCCTTTTTGGCAGAAAAAACAATCCATCCTTCGCTCCTCGCTTCGCTTGGAGCTACGGATGGCAGGCCATCCTCTATTTGCCCTGAAAGGTTTTACCAAACAGGCAGCGAAGGATGTCCTTCCGTAGCTTTAGCGGAGGAGGACAATTACTTAATTATTCGCTCCTCGCTTCGCTTGGAGCTACGGATGGCAGGCCATCCTCTATTTGCCCTGAAAGGTTTTACCAAACAGGCAGCGAAGGATGTCCTTCCGTAGCTTTAGCGGAGGAGGACAATTACTTAATTATTCGCTCCTCG
>JAUYAM010000002.1:300000-453288 GCA_030693425.1 bacterium | reverse complement strand
GCTCCTCGCTTCGCTTGGAGCTACGGATGGCAGGCCATCCTCTATTTGCCCTGAAAGGTTTTACCAAACAGGCAGCGAAGGATGTCCTTCCGTAGCTTTAGCGGAGGAGGACAATTTATTTTGGTTATATTCTAAAACGGGATTTCCTTAACGTCGATCTCGCTATCATCTTTCTCTTCGATGATGGGAATTTCTTCTTGGGCCGGCTGTTGGCCTTCCTCTTTTGGAGCCTGGCTTGAGGCGGATTTTGGCCCCAGCTGCATTCTTTCGGCAACGATTTCGGTCCGGTACTTTTTTACGCCTGAGGCGTCCTGCCAGGATCTGGTTTCGACTCTTCCTTCGATTAAAACCAGAGCTCCTTTGGTCAGATACTGGGAGGCGATTTCCGCCAGCCTTCTCCACAAGACGATGCTGTGGAATTCTGCTTTTTCCTGTTTTTGGCCGTTGGCCGAGGTAAAAATGCGGTTGGTGACCATTCGGAAAGAGCAGACGGTCTGTCCGGCCGGAGTGCTTCTGGTTTCCGGATCGGTCGCCACCCTGCCCAAGAGGAAAATTTTATTTAAGTTCATTTTCGTCCTTATTTAAAATTTCCTCTAGCTTTTTCTCAATTTCCTCTAATTCGACCTTTTGGTCATAAGGCTTGGCTTCTTTTTCTTTTGCTCTTTTAAGAGATCTTCTGGGACGGGACGGGGCTTTAACTGGCAGTTTTACCAGGATCAGATAGCGGAGGATCTGGCTTTCGTCTTTTAACTTTTTTTCGAGCTCTTGAAGGCTGAAGGTGTCCAGAGAAAAATTAGTCAGCTGGAACCAGGCGGCGGGCTGTTTTTTGATTAAATAAGCCAGGTTCATTTTCTGGGGCAACAGGCTTTCAAAAACCAAACCTTGCCTTTCCTGGATAAGGTTGTCGATGTTTCTTGAGATTTCCTGGGCTTTTTCTTCGGGAACCTCAGGAGATATCAGATAAGTCAGCTCGTAATTCTGCTTCATAGGCTCTATGTTAGCAGGAAAAAACCTCGCTGGCAAGGACTAAAATGTGTTAAAATAAGTGTAGGAAATCCTAGCGTTGTTTACAGTTTTCGCAGCAATCCGCCACGAAAACACGCGTTGAGTTCCCCAGCGAGGAACTCACGCTCAGGCCTCGGCCTCGCTCCCGAGCACATAAAGCGTTATGTGCTCGGACCCTGCCCGCTCGGCCTGCGAATGGTTTTCTTAGCGGACTGCTGCTCCAAAACTTTGAAGAGTGTAAACAAGGCCGTAAATCTTACAAATAAAGTGACATGAGAAAAATCAATCCTTATATTTTCAGGGCTTACGACATCCGAGGAGTCTATCCCCGAGATCTCAACCAGGAAGTTGTTTCCAGGATTGCCCTGGCTTTCGCAAAACAATATCCTTTGGCAAAAACAATTGTCGTTGCCCATGACACCCGCAAAAGCTCGCCTGTTTTAGCTAAAGCGATAAGCCGGGCGTTGGCTCTGGCAGGAAAAAAGGTCATATCTTTAAGGACGGCTCCCGACCCCCTGTTTTACTTTTCCATTTTCCATTACGGCTTTGACGGAGGGATAATGGTTTCTGGTTCCCATAATCCGCCCGAATACAACGGCCTGACTTTGCACATCCAGAAATCAGGCAAAAAAGACAAAGGAGACATTATTCTCAAGGATTTAGAGAAAATCAGGGATTTAGCTTCTAAGAACTCGGGCGCCCTTCCAAAAACAGGAGGGAAAATCACGCCTTTTGATCCGCTGGAAGATTATTTAAATTGCGTCACCAAAAAGATCAAACTGGCTCGGCCTTTGAAAATCATGGTTGACTCGGGCAACGGCGCCATGGGCTATTTGCCGCAAAAGGCGTTTGAGAAATTGGGCTGCCGGGTCAAAACTCTTTACGGGGAGTTCGACGGTTCTTTCCCGCATCATTTGCCAGATCCTTACGAAAGGAAGAACCGTTTGGCCGCCGAAAGAGAGGTTTTGAGAAACAAGTTTGACCTGGGTTTTGTCTATGACGGCGACGGCGACCGGGTGGCAGCCATTGATAACCGGGGCAGGTCTGTTGCCGGCGACTTCTGTTTTTCAATGCTCGCCCGGCAGGCTTTGGCAAAACACAAAGGACCGATTGTCCATGACATGAGAGTTTCCAAAGCCTTCCTCGACGAAATGAAAAAAAGAAAGGTCAAGACCTACTTTTCTGTTTCCCACCACACCGCCGTTATAAAAAAGATAGTCAAGACTAAAGCTGTTTTCGGGGGAGAGGTGACTTTGCATTTTCTTTTCCCTAAAGACTATTATCTTTGTGACGAAGCCCTTTTCGCTTCATTAAAAATGGCCGAGATCGCTTCCGAGCAGAAAGACTTTGCCGCATATATCGACAGCCTGCCGAGATATTGCGCCAGCCCGGAGGTTTTTATTCCCTGCGCCGACGACAAAAAGTTTGAAATCATAAAAAACCTCCAGAGATTTCTGCGCCAGAACAAATACAAATTTGTTGATATTGACGGCGCCAGGATCCAGTTTCTCAATGGTTGGGCTTTGGCTCGGGCCGCCAACACCACTCCTTTCATCAAATGCCGTTTCGAAGGCAAAACCGAGAAAGACCTTAAAAACATTGAGTTAAAGTCCTTGGAGATTTTTAAAGCAGCAGGCGTCCCCGTTGCCGAGGAAACTCGCAAAGACCTCGGCCTGGAATAAAAAATAGATGGTTTCCAGAACTATTCGATAAACCTACGATAAACCTACGATCGTAGCTTTATCGATATATCAAGAAATAACGGACTAGATAACTTTGAAGATTTTTCTGAGATGAAGATCGTTATCAATTAATTCCAAAACGCCGTATCTGACGTATTTCCGCAGATTAAAAAATTCAATTAGGAATTCAATTTCGTCATGGCATTCAAACGGAAAAACCAAGACACTTTTCTGAAGCTCGTAAAAACCGAGATTTTTTAGTTTTTCCCGCAAAGCGTCTCGCCCCCTTCTTAGTTTTTCGGGAATATCAAAAACAACTATCCGCCATTTTTCATCCCAGACGCCAGGGTTGATTTTCATTTTGTCAAAATTGTAACCAAGTGCTTTTAATTTGCCCTTCTCTGTCAATTTCAAAATCAAAGTTCCATCGGAGTTTTCTTGTATATCGACTAATTTTGACTGATAAAGCTTTCTTATTTCTTGATTCAGTGTTTTCTCCTCGATGTTTTTCCACTCTTTAGAAAAGTGTTTTATGATTTTCAAGTGTCTTCTTGGAGAATAGGTGAGACCGATAGCTAGTCCGGAGAATGCCAAGAGAAGAATTTTTTGCTTTGTGGGCGACAAATTTTTTGACATATTGTTTAAATCTACGATCGTAGGTTTATCGATAAAGCTACGATCGTGAGTTTATTGAATGTTATTTAATTTAAATAATAAGCTAGGCGCAAAAGACTAAACAAGACCGGTTTTTTCCCTGACTTCTTTCATAGTTGACTGGGCAATGTTTTTTGCTTTCTTGGCTCCCTGGTCGAGGATTTCTTTGACGTAGACTTTTCTGGAGAGGAGTTCTTTTCTTTTTCTCCGAAGAGGCTCTAATTTCTCAATCAAGAGATCCGCCAGTTTTTCCTTGAACTTGGCATACCCCTGGCCCTTGAATCTTTTCTCCAGGTCTTTGATCGGCTTTTCCGAGAACAAGCTGTAGATCGTCAGGAGATTGGAAACGCCGGGTTTTTTGGCCAGGTCGTACTTTATTTCCTTGCCGAGATCGGTGACCGCAGCCATAATTTTCTTTTTGATTGTTTCCGGCTCATCAAAGAGGTAAAGGCATGACGAAGGGACTGACTTTGACATCTTCTTTTTTGGGTCAGTTAAGGACATAATTCTCGCTCCAGCTCCCGGCAGTTTCAGCTTTGGCTCGGGAAAGGTCTGGCCGAATCTTTGGTTGAATTTTCTGGCGATAGTCCTCGCCAGTTCCACGTGCTGACTCTGGTCGTGGCCAACCGGCACCATTTCTGTTTTATAAATTAAAATATCAGCCGCCATCAGAATGGGATAATTCAAGAGTCCGGCATTGATATTGTCTTTGAATTGCCGGGCCTTTTCTTTGTACTGGGTCATGCGCAGCAAGTCGCCGGCCGGAGTGACGCAATTCAAAACCCAGCTTAATTCCGTGTGTTCCGGAACTTGTGATTGGACAAAGAGAATTGATTTTTCCGGATCAATACCCGAAGCGATATAGGCGACGGCCGCGTCTAAAACATTATTGGGCATTTCTTCGGTTTTATACGGCGCCGCCATCGCGTGAAGGTCAACAATGCTGAAAACGCATTCATTCTTAGCCTGAAGCTCGACGAATTGCCTTATCGCGCCCAGATAATTTCCGATGTGGATGGCGCCGGTCGGCTGGATCCCTGAAAAGATTCTCATATCAATGGTTTGTTTATTAATTATACTAAAATCAATGGTTTTTTCAACTATTATTCGATACGGTCAACTTTTACCGGTGATAATTTCGGCCGGAACTTACCCTGGGAGCTTTTGCCCAGATTACCTAACATTCTTTCAAAATCTCGGAACTTTAGACTGATGAGCATTTTTTCCTCCGGCCAAACGGATTTACTCTGGAATTTTCCTTGATAATCGCGGTCATAGTAATCGATAAAATTGAGATGGGTTTTGCCGTTTGCTAGCGGCGCAAACAGAGAGATGCAGCTCGGCTGGTTTGGTAGGATTTCCAGCGGGTTGTATTGGTCAAAATTCAAAAGACCGAGAATGCGACTGGCTTGGCCGGGATTAATCAAAAGAACGACGATTGCCGGCTTATCCCTTGTCTGGAGCGGTTTGATGACAATAACCCCTTTTTTCAGGAAGAATGGCGGTTGCGGAATGGCTGCGAGAAACTTTTTACAGATATTTTTGTTTTTAAACACCCGTTCTTTTTTAACATATACTTTTGCGATCTCTTCGGTTTTTATTCCCGCCATCCCGAAAAAATAGTCTGCTCCCGGGCAGAGTTGAGGATGATTCTTTAAACCAAAGAAAGTTGTTTTTCTGTTCAAAAAGGCTCGGGCTAAAGCCGTGCAGGCTGTATCGCGATAATGTTTGGTTTTAGCGGGCGCCGTTTTTTGCACAAACACGCCCAAGATCTCGCTTCCGATTTTCAGCGCTTTCTTAAATTGCATAATTGTTGTTTTCATGTCTTTCTGAATTTAATTTTTAATCGGGACCAGGAAATAAGGCAGGAGCAAGCGGTGGTTTCTTGCTCCTGCTTTTTCATCTTTTCTTGAGCAGGCCGCAGCCGGAATTGCCCTGGAGCGGGCAGTTATCACATTGGGCGATCGCTGACCCTGGACCAGACATCGGCGGATACTCACGGGGTGTCATTCTGTATGGGTCACGGCGAATCTCAGCGGGAATGTGCCAGCAGCTTGGGCAAGAGGCGCGAGGGCAACCAAAGGTCAGAGTCGCTTCTCCCCGGCAGCCGCCGCGGCAGACCGAATAATACTGACAACTGCGACAAGGGCCGACAATCCATTCGTCTTGGTTCTTGAAAACCTCCATTCCCTGATTGGCCAAGATTTCGGCTAGTGATTGTTGTCGCAGGTCGCCATGCCTGACCGTCTGGGCGCAGCACGAGTATACTCCCGAATAATCGTCATTACCGAAATTTTTGACGTGTAATCCCGTGATGGTCATTGTGCATTTGGTGCCGTAGGCCGGCGGCGTGAGGATTTTGTCGGTCAGTTCTGGTGCGTGCTTTTCGTCCCATTTCTGGAGTTGCTGGAAAAGAGAGGCGACTTTTTCCGGCGAGGCGGAAAGGTCATTTGGCCGACCGTCGTTGCCGCGGCGATTCAGCTCAATGAAAGGGATATAGTCGTTTTGGCGGCACCACTGGTGAAACCGGAGCAGGTAAGGGAGAAAAGGTTTGATAACCACGGCTTCAGCAACAATGGTGATTCCCTTTGAGCGCAAAGTATCCAGGTTTTTGTAAGCGGCTCGGAGTTTTTCGGTGTAACCCGATATGCCTACATGCCGGTCCATTCCTTGTTCTGGTAGCGGCACCAAACCGTGCAGAACAATTGTGGTATTAGGCAGGGCTATTTGTTCGCAGTAATGCTTATCTGCCAGGCGCCAACCGTTGGTGCAAACAATGGGCGTTAGCCCTTGCTCGAGAACCCAATTGACGAACTTTGGCAGAGACGGATGGAGCGTGGGCTCGCCACCGATGAGAACGATTTCGGCAAAGCCGGCCTCTTTAGCTTCGCCGATCATTCTTTCGACGAATTCGTTGGGCATCAATCCCATCCTTTTCGGGTGCGGTCGGCGGTAGCAATTACCGCATTGTAAATTGCAGCCGGCCGCAATTTCCAGAGCAAAGCTTTGAAATTTACCTTGGCCATGTTCTCGGAAAGGATTGCCGCCGTAAAAACCTTTACTGTTCATTTTTGACTCCTTTTCTAATGTGCTTTTTGTCTGTGAAAGACAGCGACCACCTCGTTGTCTTTTTTCAAACAAAAAACCGTCTTGGCAAGACCAAGGCGGTTTGAAAACCAGTATATTACTTAATCAAAACTTGGCCTTGCCGAAAAGGGTAGGGCCCAAGACCAATTGTTTGTTATTCGTATTATTAAATACTTCATATTTGTTTAAACCTTCCTTTTTTTATCTCGTTTGATCCCCGAGTGATAGTGCCTACGCCTACTTTTAATTTTTCGGCAATCTGGTATTGGGGGATACGGCGTTTGAGCATTTTGACAATCTGTAATCGAGTAGGAATTTCTTGCAGCTCTTTGGGCGTCAAAATGCCCATCAAGAAATCTTTTGTGTCTTTTCGCGTTTTGAGGCGAAGTAGGCATTCTATTAATTCATCGACATAAGTCCAGTTCATAATCCTGTTTTATCGTTATATTACTAGACACTAGTATACTAGTATGATATAGCAAAGACAATAGGCTGTCAAGTGTTCGACGAAAAACAACGAGAAAAATTGGAGTTAAACTTCAATCACGACTGGCAAAATCATCGGCCTTCTCTGGGTCTGCTGGTACAAAAAGTCGCCAACTTTGTTCTTGATTTCTTCTTTGACGTAGGTCCAGTTGACCGCTCCTCCGGATCCGGCCGTCCTGTTGATAATGCCGATAACCTTTTTCCTGGTGTCTCTTAAAAGCTCTTTTGATTCTCTTAGGTAGACAAAGCCTCTGGAGATGATGTCGGGAGAGCCTTGGACCTGGCCGGTTTTCCTGTCGATGGTGGCGATGATGACAAACATGCCGTCTTTGGCCAGAACCTGCCGGTCCCTCAAAACCACTTCGCCGACGTCTCCTATCCCCAGGCCGTCGACCATGATGTAGTCAGAAGGCACTTCTTTTTTCTCGAGCCAGATTTCCCGCGAAGTCAGGCCGATCACTTTGCCGGTTTCGGCCATCAAGGAATTCTTTTCTGCAATACCCATTTCTCTGGCCAGTTCCAAGTGGGAAACCAGCATTGAGACTTGGCCGTGAATCGGCAAAAAGAATCTTGGGTTCATAATTCTGATCATTTCTTTGAGCTCTTCCTGCTGGGCATGGCCGCCGGCGTGGATGTCCATCATGCCGTAGTGGAAAACTTTAGCTCCCTGGCGGAAGAATTCGTCCTTGAGGTTCTGGACCTGGCGTTCGTTGCCTGGCACTGTTGAAGAAGAAAAAATAACTCCGTCTCCTTTCTTGATTCTCAGGGACTTATGCTCTTTATTAGCAATCCTCATTAAGACCGCCGATCCTTCTCCCTGGCTGCCGGTGCAAAGAATGGTGATTTTGTCGTCAGGGTAACTGTCAACGTCTTTGGCTTTTATAACGGTGCCCTTTTTCGTCTTGATGTATCCCAGGGCTTTGGCGATCTCTAAATTGGTCCTCATTGAGTAACCCTCGATAATGACTTTTCTTCCGTATTTTTCTGAAATAGTGATCAGCTGCTGGAGCCGGTTGATCAAAGAGGCAAAGGTGGCGGCAATAATTCTGCCCTTGGCCATTTTGAAGATTTCTTCTAGGTTTTTGAAGATCTCTTTTTCCGAAAGTGAATGGCCCGGTTCTTCAGCGCCGGTAGAGTCTGAAAGCAGAAGGAGAATCCTCCTTGAGCCGATTTCCCTGAGCCTTTTGAAGCTGGTCGGCTTGGCGTAGATGGGGTCGGAATCGAACTTGAAGTCAGAGGTGTAAAAGAGATTGCCGACGGGGGTTGAGATAAAAATCGCCAGGCTGTCAGGAATGTTATGATTCATCATCACGAATTCAATCTTAAAGGGGCCCAAAACAATTCTTGAGCCGTCTCTGACTTCGGTAATGTCCAGCTTTTGGCTGTCAGGAAACTCTCCCTGCCTTTTGATGATAATGCCTTTGGTCAATGGACTGGCAAAGAGCGGCAGGCGGGGGTTGATGACCCTGACCAGATAGGGGACGGCGCCGATGTGATCGTAGTGGCCGTGGGTAAAGACCGCGCCGACAACGTTCTTGGTTTTGTCTTTGAGGTACTCGATATTGGGAATGATGTAGTCGACCCCGGGCATGGTTTCTTCGGGGAACCTCAATCCCATATCAATGATTAAGATCTTTTCTCCGTATTCCAGGAGCATCATATTTCTGCCGACTTCGCCCAATCCCCCTAAAGGAATGAGGCGCAGAGCTTGCTCTCTAGAGGCGGGCGATGTCTGGCGCGTGTAATAATGTTTTTCCATAACGTTAAACTGTCTTAATTAAAACTTATTATAACGAAAACAATAGATTAGAGTTAGTAAAGTGGGCGAGAAGGAAGCCCCAAATCTCTACCTTCGGCAGAGCTACGGGGCAGGCCTCTAGATTTTTTGTGCCCAGGGCGGGATTCGAACCCGCATGCTTTTTAGGCACTAGCTCCTGAAGCTAGCGTGTCTTCCGGTTTCACCACCTGGGCGAACTACGCACTTGCCCCGTAGTCACGAATGTCCTTCGGGGTCTGCTAAGTTTCGCCATGCCCGCGTTTAACAGTTTAGAAAATCAAGGTTTTTGGGAAATGATTTCAAAGGCTTTTTCTCTTTTAGCTTGGGAACTCTTTTGTAGTTTTTGTTCTTTTTCCAGCCGGAGAGAGTGCAATAGTAGCAAAAGCCCTTGAGCCTTTTGATATTATGGTAGTCGCTTTCGGAAACGTCTTCAATCCAGGTGCCGATTTTCAAAATCTTTCCCGAGGTATTAATAGTGGTATGGGAATAACCCCTGGGCGAGATTATGGCCTGGCCCTTTTTGGCCCTGATAAAATAGGCGTCTTTGACCTTATTTCCTTGATCGTTTTGGAGAAGAAAGATTGCTTGCCCCTGCAGAACTTCGATCAGTTCTACGTATTCTTTGGGATGCTCGTGGCCTTTGGTTTTCGGATATTCCTTCCCCAAGAGCTTTGGGAAAATAACGGTTTGGTCGTATCTCAAACCGTCTTTTCTGTATTTCATTCCTCGGCTGACCTGATAGACTTTGAAATCTTTGGCCGATTTGGCCCAGTCTTTGTCAAAAAGAATATCTTTAAGATCTTTGACCAGGCGGATTTCCCTTGATTTTGTCTTCATTTCCATGCCCTTTTTATCTTTATATGCCAATTTTCAACGTCGACAAACCTTTTTGAGGGATCGGCGATTATGCCTGCTTTGATTCCGTTGATTTTTGGCAAAGCTATGTAAAGAAAATCCGGCTGGTAAAGGAAGACGGCGGGCGCGTCTTTGAGCAGGATTTCCTGGAATTCTTCCAGTTTTTGTTTTCTCAAATCTTCGTCAAAAGTCTGGCGGGCCTGCTCGAGAAGTTTGTCAGCGCCCTGGTTTTTGTAAAGGGCAAGGTTCAAACCGGGGTCTTTTTCCTGGGAAGAATGCCAAAAAGGGAAAAGGTCAAGAGTCAGCCCGAGGACCTCGCCGAACAAAAGGCTGTTATAATTCCTTGATTTCAAGAATTCGGAACTCAGCTGGGAAAAACTGAAGCTTTTTATATCCAGGCTGATTCCGGCTTTGGCCCATTGGTTTTTAAGAATTTCCGCAGCTTTCAGAAGAGTCGGGTCGTCAACGGTCAGCAAAGAGAATTTCAGCTGGAGAGTTTCCTGGCTCGGGCCGAAACACCAGTCATTCAGCTTTTTCCGCGTCACCAAGCCGACTTCACCGTTGCCGTTTTCAAGATTGGAAGGGGCAAGAACCTCCTGACGGTATTTTTCCTGGAACTTGATGACAGCCTGCTTGGTTTTGTCGCCAAAGACGCCGGTAACTTCTCCTTCAGGGTAAACTTCAGAGTCCCGGGCCAGGCATTTTTGGAGCTCTTTGACTTCGACGCCCTGAGATCCCTTGGAAAGGTTGCTTTTGAACTGGAAAGAGGGTTTTCTGTCGACTGTTTTCTGGCGGATCTGGGTTTGAGGATCCAATTTGAAACCGGTTTTGTCCAGGATGTCGTTGGCTTTCTTGAGGCTGAACTTGAAAATGGTCTTCGGTTCGGCAAAATTGAAAAGAGCTGGCAGAAGGGGCGAATCGGTAATCCGGCCGTTGCCGAACAAAACTTCATTGATTATCTCTCTTTTGTTGGTGGCGTAATTCAGGGCCGTCCTGATGTTTTTGTCTGCGAGGGGCGGGAAGCTCTTCTGATTAAAGAAAACAGCAAAGTATCTCGGCAGGCTGAAAGCATGGCTTAAAAACCCTTTTTTCTCCAGAAGGTCCTTGTCTTTCAGAGAAGGAAGGATGAAAGCCTGGATTTCTTTGCTTTTGGCCGCTTTCGCCAAGTCTTTTTCCTCCTCAAAGAAAACAAAAATAATCTCTTTAATATTCGGGATTTTGCCGTAATATTTGGGATTGACGTCTAGAGCTAATGATTTGATCCGGCCGGTTTCGCTCTTTTCCTGGAGAATTTCGGCGACCCGGTATGGCCCGGAACCGACTGGTTTTAGATTGAAGATCGCCAAAGGGAAGTTATCCGGAGAAATCCCTTCCCAGACCTTTTTCGGCATGATTTTTAGAGTCAGGGTTTCCAGGAAAGCAGGGTAGCTGTTTTTCAGCTTGAAGCGGATTCTTAAGTCGGAAATCCTTTCCACTTCAATGCCCAGCCAGTTCGCCCTCAAAGGGCTTTTGTAGTCAGGGTTTTGGATGGTTTTGATGGTGAAAATGACGTCGTCTGCGGTCAGAGAGGAGCCGTCCTGGAAAACTAAATCTTTTTTCAAAGTCAGATCCCAGATTTTATCGTTCTCCCTTATTTCATAAGTTTCAACCAAGTCGGGAACTATTTCTCCTTGGGAAGAATATTTCATCAGTCCGGCAAAAACCAGTTCTGTCAGGTCGCGATCAACGTCATTGACTGCCGCCAGGATCGGGTTGATGAACCTCGGCTGGCCTAAGACCCCTTCGGAAAAAGTGCCGCCGAAAGCGGGCTTGATTTCGGTGCCCTTAAAGTAAAAATCAAGAGACAAGAAAACTAGAGAGGCTGCAAACAAAACCAAAAAAGCCAGAAAATATTTTTTTTCCTCTTTGCTCAAGACTTCAAAAAACTTTTGGCATTGCCTCCTAGAAGGAAGATTTTCGAGAAACCTTTTTAATCTCCCTTTCGCAGAGGAAAGTAGGAGAGACATTAAACGACAAGATTTAGCAAGGCGAGCAGGATGAAAATGACGCCGAGAACAATAGTGAACCAAAATATGCTTTTTGAAGCTCCCCGCAATTTTCCAACAGTGGCAAAGCTCTGGCCGAAAGCAGATCCCAAAGCTTCCCCTCTTGGCTGAAGCAGGATCAGGATAATCAAAAGCAGGGCGACGACAATCTGCGCCGCCGGCAGATAAGGTTTAAGTTGGGAAATTAATCCGAGGATGTTTGAGAGATCCATGAGATTTTATTTGTCCGGCACTGGGTAGTAGAAACTCGAAAAAATCTTTGATCCCGTCCCGCTTCCAGCGGGACGGGTCGCGCGGCGAAATCGCAGCGACCATTCGAGTTTTCACTCCCCGGGCAGCCACTTTTGCAAGACGTAGTTCACCAGCCAGACAATGGCTGTTGTCCAAAAAAGAGGAATCAGGCCGGTAATGACCAGTTCGGTGAAGGCGATGTCAACCAGCCAGACCAGAACCATATTGATTATCAGGCTAAAAAGGCCGAGGGTCAATATTTTCAGGGGCAGGGCGATAGCATTCAGTAAAGGCTTTAAAAAGAAATTGACCGCGCCCAGGACGGCGCCAATAATCAAAAGAGTTTTCCAGTCGCCTGAAACCTGAACTCCGTTAATATATCTGTCGGCTAACCAGATGCCGGCAGTGGATCCGGCTACTCTCAAAATTAGGTTCCACATTGCTTAATAATAGCAAGAAAATAGTCGGCGGTCAATGTTAAATACTCAAGAATTTCTTTCGCCTCAATTTCAAGTGGTAGTTTCGGGCAAAGCGGTGGGCTTCGTCTCTTAACTGCAAGACCAGATTGAAAATCGGCCTGGGTAGGCTTTTGAGCAGAAGGACTGATTTCCGGCCCTCAATAAAGAGTTCGTTTTTCCTCTTGGCTAATGCAATTATTCTAATGTCTTTGGCATTCAGGATTTCTGATTTAGAAGCTATCGCCGCGTTGAGCTGGGGTTTTCCGCCGTCGATTAAGATTAAATCTGGATAAGGCCACTCGGGATGATTCAGCCTTCTTTTCAAGACCTCTTTGATCATGGCAACGTCGTTTGGCCCTCCGGAAATCTTTATCTTAAATCTTCGGTAAAAACTTTTGTCTGGTTTTCCGTCGGCAAAGCTGACCATCGAACCGGTTGCTTCCTGGCCCTGGATATTGGAGATATCGTAGGCTTCGATCTTGGAGATAGGTTTTTTAGATTTTAAGATTTTCTGAAGGATCTTTGAGGCGTCTGGTTGTGGAGCGGCGAGGGTTTTACTATGAGCAAAGATCGTTTCCAAGGCCATAATTTGATCCCTGATCCTGGCCGCTTTTTCAAAGTTTTGGATTTCGGCCGCCTCAACCATCCCTTTTTTTAAGTCCTTAAGGATCTTGGCTCCTTTTCCCTTAAGGACTGCGGCCAGGTTTCTGATATTCTTGCGGTATTCTCTGACATCAGGATTCGGCCCCGGGCAGAGCCCGATAAGGCAGCCTTGGCAAGGCTTTGAAGCGTGTTTTCCGGAGACATAATAGGGAAAAACCCGGCGCAAAAGTCGTAGGGCGATTTTGAGAGATTTACCGTCTATAAATGGTCCAATAAGTTTTAAGTTTTGAGCTGTGGCTTTGCGCTTTGCGTTTTGAGTTTTGAGCTTGCTGGCGGTCGCGTCTGGCTGGTGCGTTATAAAAATTCTTGGCAGTTCTTCTTTGGCAAAGCCGACATAAAGATAGTTTTTGCCGTCGCGCCACATGACGTTGTATTTCGGCAAATATCTTTTGATCAAATTTGCCTCCAAAATCAAAGCTTCGATTTCCGAGCCAGTTTGAAAGTAGCCGACCTTTTCTGTCAGATCGGCCAAGAGCTTGTCTTTGAGATTGGCTTTGCGGAAGTGGTCGCGGACTCTTCTTTTGAGGTTGACGGCCTTGCCGATGTATAAAATTTCGTTCTCGCTTGAGCGGAATTGATAAACGCCAGAGCTTTTTGGCAAGGTTTTTATTCTCGCGGGTTTAAGGAAAAGAAATCTTGTCATTTTAAACCCATTTCAGCTTTAGGTTTTACCTTTTCCCAGGATGTTTTTAACCCGCGCCTTATAGGCAATTGACAATCGCTTTTTGAATCGGGCTTTGGTCGCCTCTACCGGAGCTGTAAACTCTCCAGTAAAGCGTTTGGCCGCAGCGATATTGGTCCCAGCGCGCTTGGGGGCTATCGTGAGTAAGAGGGGATTTTTCGCCCCAGGTAAAGTCTAGGTAGGTGCCCCAGGACATATCCGGCAGTATTGACATATCAATTCGGTATAGGCTTGATGTTTCCGAGAAACTGAAATTGAAAGATGCTTTATCAGAAGAAAGGTCGGCAGAAAGATTGGAAAACACCGGGCTTTCTACTACCTCAAAACCTATGCCGAAGACGTTATTATTTTCATTGGGTTCCTTTAATTGATTTGAGGGATCCAGCTTAACCTCTATTTGTTTCATGCCGGGAGTCGGGAATTTAAAAACATATGCCGCCAAACATCCTTCTCCCGGTTGTAAGACGGTTGAATTGGTGCAGGTATTAGATTGATGGATGCTGCTGAATCCGTCCGCCTGTTTAGTATACATGTACACTGCCGGCGAAGCTGTGGCTTCACCCTGATTTATCATCTTGAAAGTGATAAGGATTTCTTGATTCACCAAGCGGCGGTCGGGCGTAACGGTCAGACCGGCTGGCGCCGCGAGATCGGGAAACTTAACCGCTTGTTTGCAAACGCCGTCCTGGCAACCAAAAGGGCATTGATAACCGGAGGAGGCTAATTTCCCATCCGCGTTGCAATACCCTTCGTTTAGTTGGTTTGACGTCGCGCTGTCAAAGCAATGATCGTAGTATATGCTGTAGTTTAACGTTTCATCGCGCCGGGAACTGGCTTTGTTGGGATCCTCGCCAAAAATCCAACCAGTTTGGACTGAACTAGCATATAGACCGGTAGCTTTTGCTCTTGTGTAATAGTTTTCTCCGCCGTCTGAATCAGTACAGGCGATAGAAGAAACAATGCTAAAGGGGGCGTTGCTGTCGTCAACCATATCAAATCCGGTCTGGGGATCTTGGACGTCTAGATTGACCCTTATAAAGTAGTTATCGCTGGGAGGGATTGATGAAGGGATAATCCATGTTTCCATGCCGTCGTTCGGCTGGCCCAAGTTTCCGATCTGCGCCACGTAATTGTAGTCCAGGTCGCCAGGAATTTTATTGCTTCTGTAAAGGAAAATATTAACAACGCTGTTACGGTAATTAATATTTTGCCACTTGATTGTCATCGGCGATCCGATGTTGAATTCCTCCCCGCCATTGGGGGAAAGGACGGTGATGGAAGGCTTGGCTATTGCCGCAGTAATGCTGAAATAATTGTCGCTCAAATCAGAATAGCACGCCCCAGCAGATTTACAGCCCTCAACTTTAATTTTGTAGGAACCGGCTGTGAAATTAGACGGGATCGCCCAATAATATAATCCTAAATTACCCGCGATATTATAAGCAATGTGGAATTCTTGCCCTGCAGAACTTACGGCAGAAATTAAAATATTATCAGAAGGTGTTAGGCCCGACGATTCCCAAATGATTGAATAGGTATTTCCCACTCTCCACTGTTCCCCTCCGTTGGGAGAAAGAACGGTGATGGAAGGAGTGGGAGAAGAAACAATGCTGAACGGCGCGTCGCTGAAGTCTATCAGAGACGGCGCTGGGCCAGTCATCCAAATAAGATACTTGCCGTCAGGAACATCAGAAGGAATTGTCCAATCATAACTCCCGGCCGACATCGGCATAGAAGTGACAATAACTTTTACTATTTGATCTGGACTTTCAGCTTTTCGAAGCTGAATCTGGGCCCAGGCGCCTGAAGCAAAACCGCTTGATGACCATTTAATGGTGTAAGACACCCCTTTTATAAAAGTTTCCCCGCCGTTTGGTGAGATAACAGTAACGAAAGGCTGAACATTACTTCCCACAGTTACATTGAACGTGTGATTAGCGCTTCCGCCTCGGCAGTCATTTACTGTTGCCTTCACCGTGTATGTTCCCGCGTTTGCCCAGGCATGAGACGCTTTGAAAGTCCAGCCTTGTTTGTTTTGCGGATTGGGCAACACGCATACTTCTGCTATTCCGGTTCCGTCTCCCCACGAGACTGACCAGGAAAGATTGTCGCCATCAGCATCGGTCGCGCTCCAACTGAACGAGACGGATTGGCCGACTTTGATATCTGAGGGTATGGCAGGGATTCCGCTGATAACAGGGGGATTATTTGCACCCGTGCTTACAATCTTGAAGTAGCTATTGCTTGAGTCGCAGATTGTAGAATTGATTTGACAAACCTGAATGGTGTATGAGCCGTCGGGAGCAGTATTGTTTGTGTCCAAAACCTTGCCCACCGGCCAGCTATATAAAGAACCGGATACGCTCTTTGCAATCGTATACGACGGCGCAACCACATTCATGGGGCAAATAGTCTCGGTGCACGGCGGATAGTAGGTGAATAACTTAATGTCATAGTATTTTGGCGCGGGAGACACGCAAGACGCTCCAGCTCCAGTTGCGCATAACGAAATTGGCGTGTTGTCCTGCCACTTGATCGCCTGTGTCGTTCCTTTTATCCATTTCTCTCCGCCGTTGGGGGAGAGAACGGTAATACTTGCTTCATTTCCGATAATAGTCATCACGCTTCCAACAGCGCTGCCACTTTTTTGAACAGCGGAGTTGGAGCTTAGGCCGGTGGCAGACAAAGCTTCGCTATTTATCACTAGCTTAAAAGCGGTGGTAGTGCTGTTTAAAGATGCTTCGGCTTTGACCGTCAGTATTTTTGACGCATTCTTAGAAATAACCCAATTGAGATTAGTAACCGCAACATATCCAGACGAGTTTGGCGAATACCAAGGAAGGCCGATTTGGACTGCGCCGTCGTAAAGTTTGAACTTGACGACATCCCCGACCGGCACTGGGCGACTCTCTGACGCCAGAAACGGATAAATATCAAAACCATTGATTCTTATATCCTCAACGTTGCTGGCAGTGAATTTTGCTTTTAACAAAGTGGTGCTGACTCCTTTTATAATCTTCTGCGCAGGCGGCGTATCAGGAGAAGTAGAAAGGTAGAGAGAACCTGTAGCTGTTGAAACAATGCTGAAATAATTATCGCTCAAATCAGAATAGCATTCTCCAGTGGGCTTACAGGCATCAAGTTTAATTTTGTAGGAACCGGCTGCAAAATTAGACGGAATCGCCCAATAATATAACCCTAAGTTGCCTGGGATATTGTAGGCAATGTGGCCTTCCCACCCCGTAGAACTTACGGCAGAGATTAAAATTTTATCAGAGGGTGTTAGACCTGACGATTCCCAAACGATTGAGTAGGTTTTGCCTATCACCCAATTCTCCCCGCCGTTGGGAGAGAGAATGGTAATAGAAGGACCGGCGGTAGCAACTACAGAATGATATAGCCTATTAGACATACTTCCCGCGACGGTCACCCAGGAAATCCAGGTGCCGGTTTGAGTGTTGTTTGGGATAACTTCCGTGATAGTTTGCTTGAAGTTGCCGTTGGCGTCAGTAGAAAATCGTGAACCACCGCAACCTTCTCCAACCGAACAGCCCGGCGGCCAGTCAAATAAACCATTATATTCCATTGTCCCGTCTGGTCTTTGAAGGTAAAAGAGTATCTGCGAATTCGGCTTCCCATTAGAGATTTTCCCGACAAAAGTGTATTTTGTGCCGCGCGTCAATGTCTTACTCCAATCTCCCATCTCATTAAATACCTCCACTTGATATAAAGGTCTCGTTGTTGGCGGGAGAATACAGCCATAAAGCTTGTTCAGTTTTTCTCTGGTTGCCTTGCCGACAAAGCCAGTGCCGTATTTCAACCCCAAAGGCGTCAATATTTCTGAAGAGTATTTTACCTGAAAGCCAACCACAGCTGAAGCGGTGTATTCGCCAAATACGTTATTGGCAAATTCGTCTTCATTGATGTCGAACCCTTGTTTTTCCAGAGCAACATGAAGAGCATCAACTTCCGTACCGCCAGCATCACCATATTTTAAATTAGTATTAAAATCGTGGCACCAAACCGCAGTTGTGCCTGGCAATTGCTGTAATTGCTGCTGCAAAGCAACAATTTGGGCTTGAAGTTGTGCTATTTGATCTAAAATCTCTTGGCTTGTAATTGCCCGTGCCAAAGAGGGGCTTACAGCTAAACTAAAAACCCCCGAGATTATTAGGATAAAAACGATTTTTGAGATTCGTTTTGCCATATTTTAAGCTTAATTTATTATGCTCTTCTGCCCTCAATATACCCCCCCGGCCAATAATGTCAATTACGGGTATTAAGGAGAAGGTTTTGGCTATTGAGAAATATTATTGTAATCGGCGATATATTTCCACCAGTTGTTGAGCTTGCCCGAGCTGGTTCCGGAGGCGCGGGGCAGGTGGCTTAGCCACCACTTGTGGTAACTGCGAGAATCGCAGTTCCAAGCCGAGCAATTAATGTTTTGCCTTGCGCCAATCAAGTTGGGGTAATTATACCAGTCGCCGCAGTAAGAATCGACATAACCGGCATTGCTCCAATCGTAATCCGATTGGCTATTCGGGGCGTAATGGACGTTGCCGCAGCGAGCCTGGCCCGGCGTAGTTTTATCGTAATGAGTATAAATATTCCAGGCGTGGTCAGACAGGGTGTTATTCCACGAGCCGTAGACGTGCCACATTGTTGATTCTGTTCGGTGGCCGAGGTCCTCGAGCATTTCCGACACTCCTCTTTCGTAATTAAAGCCCATAATCGGCAGGAGCTTATTGCAGGTAGTGCCGGTCAGGGGCGGGGAGTTGTACCAAAAAGCTCCTGGTCCGGCTAATCTAGACTCGTAGTATCCGAACCACGGTCCGCCGAAAAGCCAGAGTTCGTCAATAAGGCCGCTGTTCAGTTTTTCACAGATGTTATAAGTACTGAGAATTAAATTGTAGTCAACTTCCCAAGGAGTATGGCAAGTAGAGTTGTTGTTCAGGCACTGAAGATAAGACTCGTCGGTATACTGATAGCCGTCTTTGAGGCGGAAAATGGCATCTGCTTCCAGCCTTTCGGAAATCTGGTAGTTGGCAAGATTGGCAGAAGCTTGTTTGACGTCCTGGATATACTGTTGGCTTAATTGGTCAGGGTCGTTCCAACCCTTAAAAACAGTCAGCTTTTTATTCCCCTCAGATTCAATGACGGGGTTAAAAATCAAAAGATAGACTTTTGGGCTGACCGGGGTGGGTTGGGGTAGAACATTGATAGTGACCGAGTCCGACGCCTGACCGGCAGTAGAAGAGCAGGTGAGGGTGTATGTTTTTGAGTTGGTTAGGGCGCCGGTGTTTTCTGACCCTTGAATTGCTTTAGTTCCCGACCAGCCGCCCGAGGCAGTGCAGCTGGTAACACCGGTTGAAGCCCAGGAAAGATTGGCGCTAGCGTTGTAGGAAATGGTGATCGGGCCGTCAGAACTGTTTGCCTTCAGATCAATGGCGGGAGCGGGCAGGGTGCTGAAAGTCTGCTTTTGGCCGTAGGCAGTGCCGCCGGCAGTAGTGCGGATTGCCGCCCTAAAATGGTAGGTGGTGCCGGGAATCAGGTTAGCAATTGTTTCAGAAAAAGAGGCCGGACTCGTTATCTCTTTCCAGACGGTGGCATTGCCGTAAGCGATCGTTGGCCCCCATTCGAACCAGATCCAAGCCGGGCTAGTTCCCCCAAAAGAAACAATGTTCCCGTTTAACTGAGCCTGGCTGATCTGGACGCTGCTTGCTTCGTTGGTCGTTGCCTGGGGAGCGGAAATAGCGGTGGTGACGGTTAAAGAAAAAACGGCACTTCTCGTTAAGTTATTGGCGGTTCCAATAATAGAAATAGGATAAGCGCCGGCTGGCGTTGAAGAAGAGGTGGAAATCGATAAAACCGAGGAACAATTCAAGTAGCAGCTGATTGAAGAGAAAGAAGAGGTGACATTGTTCGGCAAACCGGTGACGGAAAAAGAAACCGGATAGCTGTGGCCGGTGTTGGAAACCGCATAAACATTGGTTGTTGTCTGTGTTCCCTGGCTGGCAGAGTATGAGGGCGGACTGACAGATAAATCAAAGTTAAAGACAGTTGGCGAGGGCGACGGCGACAATGACGGGCTGGGAGAAGGCGACGCTGACGGCGATGGCGAAACCGAAGGGCTGGGAGAAGGCGAGGGAGATGGGCTAGGCGAAGGAGTCAAAGGGTTTTTTGCCGTTGAAACTAAAAGCGAATTTAGCTTTGCCTGGGTGGCTTTGTCGACTATGCCCGATCCTTTTGCCTGGCCGGTGAGGTTCAGGATTTCTGAAGCGTATTTTTCCTGAAAAGCCTTGACCGCTGTTTCGGTCCAGTAGCCGAAATAGCCGGTGGTCTGACATTTCTGGCAGAAAAAACCTTCTTTTTTAAGGATTGTCTGGAGGTGCTTGACTTCATCGCTGTAGTCTTGGGATTTCAAATCTTTGCTAAAAGCAAAGCCGGCCGGCACGTTCTCGTAAGAAGGGATTTTTCCCTGAAGCTGGATGAGCTGGACCTGGAGCCTGGCAATCTGGGCTTTTAAGTCAATTATCTGCTCCAAAAGCCTTTTGATATTTTCCGGATATTCAGCTTGAGCCCAAGGCAGGCCGCCGGCAAAAACAAGAGAGATTAAGGCTGCCAAGAGGATGATTTTAAGCGGTTTTTTCATATTCTTATATTATAGCGAATAGGATTCGATATATCGAGCATACTGCTTGCTATAGCGCAATTTCCGGCTGGAAAAACTCATTAATCTTTATCTTAGTTGGGGAGACTTTTTTAATCTTTTTGTCCTGGATAGTGACTTCGAGAATTTCTCCTTCAAGAGTTTCTTCAGAAAAACCCTGGTCAAAGACAAAATTCCCTAAACTGTAAAAGATATAACGGCCATTGTATGTTTCCGAGCTTTGGATGACGTGAGGGTGGGAGCCGACAACCAGGTCTGCTCCGGCGTCAATGACTGTTTTTGCCAGATCCTTTTGATGCTGGCTGGGCTCTTTGGCATATTCTTCTCCCCAGTGGAAAGAGACAATGACCAGGTCTGCCAATTCTTTTGCCAGCTTGATATCTTGTTTTATCCTTTCGAGATTTTCTTTTGAGATTGAGGCGATACCAAAGCTCTCACCTTTGGCTTTCCAAGAAGACGGGCTTTCGTCTGCGTAGGCAAAAAAGGCAAATTTGGTTTTATCGACTGTTTTGATTGTCGGGGAAAAAGCCTGGCTTTCGGTTCCAGCCCCGAGCGGAGAAATCCCGACGTCAATCAGTCGGTTCAGGCTGTCTTGAAGAGCCTCTTTACCGTAGTCAAAACTGTGGTTGTTGGCCAGAGACAAAATGTCAAAGCCGGACAGCTTTAACCCTTCAATGGCTCCAGGCTCTGCCCGGAAAGAATAAATAGAGCCTTGTTTTTCGCCTTTGTCTGAAATTTGGCTTTCAAGGTTGGCAATAGCCAGATCGGCTTGCCTGGTTCTTTCTGAAATTTTCAGAAAAGGGAAAGAAAAATCGTTTTCTCCGTATTTTCCGACCATGTATTCCACGCCTCGGTCGAGCATGATGTCACCGGCGAATAAAAGGATAATCGGTTTTTCCGGCTCCGGCGCGGGAGTTGTTGATGCCCGGAAATCAAAAACAGCCGGTTTTAAAACAAAAAACATTCCAATTAAAATCAGGGTTAAGCAAACAAGAAAAGCGAAGATTTTGGCAAAAGTTAGCCGAGTCATTTCTTAATCAATTATATCACTTAAGGTAAGCGCCGCCGAGTGTTTGTGCGAAGCCGGGCTTCGCACAAGATCAATTTCGCATCATTTTCAACTCTGTTTATCATTTGAGTTACTTGACCGGAGTTGCCTAGAGTTGCTTAACCGGGTTAAGCAACTATTAAGCAACTACTGTTGGTTTACTTGGAGTTGCTTAGCCGGGTTAAGCAACTACCAGGTAACAGCTCGGATCGCCAAAGTGTATCATATGTCATGAACCAGTACATAATATTGAAAAGCTTTTAAAATTAAGGTATAATGCGCCTATTGCCTTGCCCCGTAGGAAATCATAGGGGTTTTCGTGGTCAACAGAATGAGCGGGATATTTTCTCTTCAAAAACCCTTTCTTCATTTCTAAGCCTGGTTATCTGGAATCGTCAGGCAATCAATCTGAGTACGGAAAATATCCCATTTCCTACGGGGCTTGACTTAAACTCATCAATAAATGCCGGAAAACTTCATTAAAATTCGCGGGGCGAGGGTGCATAACTTGCAGAATATTGACGTTGATATTCCCAAGAATAAATTGGTGGTCATTACCGGACTTTCCGGCTCCGGAAAAAGCTCTCTGGCTTTCGACACTCTTTACGCCGAGGGGCAAAGAAGGTATTTAGAATCTCTGTCTGCCTATGCCAGACAGTTTTTGGGTGTTTTGCAAAAGCCCGACGTTGACAAGATTGAAGGGATTTCCCCGGCTATTGCTATTGACCAGAGAAAAGCAAGCCATAACCCGAGATCTACTGTCGGCACCATCACCGAGATATATGATTATTTGAGGCTTTTATTCGCCAGAGCCGGAGAGCCTCATTGCCCAAAGTGCGGCAAAAAAGTAGGCAGGCAGACGATTGACCAGATAGCTTTACAAGTTTACCGGCTGCCTAAAAGAACAGAGATCATGATTTTGGGGCCGGTCATCAGGAGCAAAAAAGGCGAGCACTCAGGCGTTTTGGAAGAAATTAAAAGAGCCGGTTTTGTCAGGGTCAGGATTGACGGCATTGTTTACAGGATCGAAGAAGCTTTGGGAAAAGCCCTTGACGGGAAAAGAAAGCATGACATTGAAGTTGTTGTTGACAGATTGGTGATTGACAAAAGTTTAGACAAATCCAGGCTGGTGGATTCTTTGGAAACGGCCTTAAAGCTCGGAAAAGGGGTAGCGATTGTTAGCGTAAAGCGCAAACCGCAAAGTGCAAAATCCGAAAATGAGGACCTGATTTTCAGCGAGCACTTTGCCTGCGAGGAATGCGGAGTATCGTTGCCTGAAATCGAGCCTCGTCTTTTCTCCTTCAATTCTCCTTACGGCGCCTGTCCGGCTTGCCAGGGTTTGGGGGAAAGGCTTGAGGTAGATCCGAAACTGGTCATTCCTAATCCAAATCTGACTCTGGGAGAAGGGGCGATTTTTCCCTGGGCCCACGCTTCACATAAAACCGGCAGGCAGGGGTTTTTCTGGCGGCGGCTTCAAAATCTCTCGGAAAAGCACAAAGTTCCTTTAGATATACCCGTGAAAGAACTCTCAAAAGAGGCAGTCAAGAGCATTCTTTACGGAGACAAGAACATGGAAGGAGTTATTCCTTGGCTGGAGAGAAGGTATCATCAGACCGATTCAGACTACGCTCGAGCTGAAATCGGACAGTATATGGCGGAAAGGCTTTGCGAAGAATGTCAGGAAAAAAGACTGAAACCAGAAGCTCTGGCTGTCACGGTTTCGGGCCTTTCAATTGACAAGGCCGTGGACATGAGCATTGCCGACTGCCGGAAGCTTTTTGAAAACCTTCTTTTAAAGAAATCGTTGACTTTGCGGCAGAAAAAAGTTTCCCAGCCGATTTTAAAAGAAATCTTGAACAGACTCCAGTTTCTCATTGACGTTGGCCTTGATTATCTGTCTTTGTCCAGAAAGGCTTCTACCCTGGCCGGGGGAGAAGAGCAGAGGATAAGATTGGCAACCCAGCTGGGCAGCCAGCTGACAGGCGTTCTCTACATTCTTGACGAGCCTTCGGTTGGCTTGCACGTCAGAGACCAGCAAAGACTTATCCGGGCCCTGAAAAAATTAAGGGATTTAGGAAACACTATCATAATAGTAGAGCACAGCAAACAAGCAATTGAGGCAGCAGATTGGATAATTGATATTGGCCCTGGAGCCGGCAAGCACGGCGGTAAGGTTGTTTTTTCGGGCACGCCAAAACAGCTTTTAAAAAGCAAAACCTTAACCGGGGACTATTTGGCTGGCAGGAAAACAGTTGAGATTTCAAAATGTTTAACCTCAGGGGTTAAACAAGTTAAACAAGAACAAAAAAATTTGGTGATAAAAGGTGCAAAAGAGCACAACCTGAAAAGCATTGATGTGAAAATTCCTTTAGGGAGATTTGTTTGCATTACTGGCGTTTCTGGTTCTGGGAAAAGCTCTTTGATGAACGATATTTTAGCTAAAGCTTTGATGAAAAAGTTTTACCGAGCCAAGGAAGAACCGGGGAAGCACCAGATAATTTTGGGATTGGAGCATCTCGATAAAGTGGTTCTGGTTGACCAGTCGCCGATAGGCCGGACTCCCAGATCCAATCCGGCAACCTATAGCGGAGCCTTTTCCCATATCAGGGATCTTTTTTCCAAAACTAGAGAAGCCAGAATAAAGGGTTATCGGCCGGGCAGGTTCAGCTTTAACGTCAAAGGGGGGAGGTGCGAGGCTTGCGAAGGCCAAGGCGAGATCAAAATCGAGATGTACTTTTTGCCGGACGTTTATCAGGAATGCCAGGAATGTAAGGGTAAAAGGTTTAATCAGGAAACCCTGGCGGTAGAATATATTCCTGCCGGCGAGGCTCGCGGCAAGAACATCGCTCAAGTCTTGGAAATGACAATCGAGGAAGCCCTAGGCTTTTTCAAGAACATTCCGGCATTGGTTCAGAAGCTGAAGACCCTGAATAATGTCGGTTTGGGCTATATTGAATTGGGCCAGCCGGCAGTTTCTCTTTCTGGCGGAGAGGCCCAGCGGGTAAAATTAGCAGCTGAACTTTCCAAAAAAGCTACCGGCAAGAGCCTATATATTTTAGATGAACCAACTACCGGTCTCCACCCCGATGACATCAAAAAACTCTTATATGTTTTAAAAGAATTGGTTAATCGAGGCAATACCGTGATTTGTATAGAACATGAATTAGACGTAGTGAAAAATGCAGATTATGTGATAGATTTAGGACCAGAAGGAGGAGACGAGGGAGGATATATAGTAGCCGAAGGAACGCCCTTAGAGATTATCAAAAGCAAAAGGAGCTATACCGGAGAGTATTTAAAAAACGTTCTTGGAAAATGAAACCGACCCTGCGCTAAGAACGCAGGGTATTCGGCGGGATATAATAAAACTCGCCTCTGGCCGTTGACCTTACTGGTCTTTGGCCGAGGCAAGTTTTCGACGTTGTGTTCTGTCTAATGAGCAATTGCGATTATCACCTTGGTCGTTTCGACCTTGGTGACGCCTTCAATTCTGCGGAGGGCCTCGTGAAACTCTGGGCGCAGGACCGGCCATCGGCCGTCCTCCGTGATGAAGAATGTTTTCTGGTGCGTTTCATCGGCTACCAGTACTAGCCCGAGGGATCGCACGGCTTCATCGAGGCCAGCAATGTACTTTACGTTTTTTATTTTGATCACGGTAGCTTGTCTCATTTTTACCATCCTTTCTGGTGGTTTGGGTTTAACCAATTTAAAGCATTCATTCCTATTTTTGTCAACCCCTTGACACGTTCTTTTTCCTTCCATAGAATCTATAATGATGAAATTAGCAATCAAAACCATTAACTGCTAATCACTTATTCACTTAACCACTTAATTACTATGACTATCAAGCCATTGTCAGACCGCGTTTTAATCGAACCTCTTCCTTATGAGGAGAAAACCAAGGCCGGGATCATTTTGCCCGAGTCTGCCGAAAAAGAAAGGCCGGAACAAGGCAAAATTATTGCCGTCGGCCCGGGCCGGACTGTCGCTTCAGGCAAGGTCATTCCCCTTCACGTCAAAGTCGGCGACAAGGTTTTGTTCACCAAATACGGCCCCAATGAATTTAAGATTGAAGGGAAGGAATATCTCATCGCCAAAGAGGAGGACATACTGGCGATAATAGAATAAAATCGCGAAATTTCTAATTAACCTAATTATTCTAATTTCTAAACTATGTCTAAGCAAATTTTTTATCAGGAAACCGCGCGCAAAAAACTCAAAGCCGGCGTGGACAAACTTGCCGACGCCGTCAAAATCACTTTGGGCCCCAAAGGCAGAAACGTGGTTTTGGATAAAGGTTTTGGCGTTCCAACCATTACCAACGACGGGGTGACCGTTGCCAAAGAAGTTGAGCTTGAAGATAGGACAGAAAACTTAGGGGCCGAGATAGTCAAGGAAGTGGCGGAAAAAACCAATGATATTGCCGGCGACGGTACCACCACCGCTGTTGTTTTGGCTCAAGCAATTATTGCCGCCGGTTTGAAAAACGTCGCTGCCGGCGCAGACCCCATGGCTTTAAAGCGGGGCATTGAAAAAGCTAAAGACAAAGTCATTGAGTCCTTAAAACAAATGGCAAAACCGATTTCCGGCAAAAACGAGATCGCCCAGGTGGCGACGATTTCTGCCGCAGACGAAGAAATCGGAAACCTAATTGCTCAAGTAATTGACGAAGTCGGCAAAGACGGCGTCGTCACGGTTGAGGAATCGCAAAAGTTGGGTTTGGAAAAAGAAGTAGTCAAAGGCCTGCAGTTTGACAAGGGCTATGTTTCCGCTTACATGGTTACCAACTTAGAGCGCATGAAAGCGGAACTGGAAGACCCTTATATTTTAGTGACCGAAAAGAAAATCTCGTCTTTGCAGGAAATCCTGCCGGTGATGGAAAAAGTCGCCCAGACCGGCAAAAAAGATCTGGTCATTATTGCCGAAGAGATTGAAGGTGACGCTTTGGCCACCATGGTGGTTAATAAATTAAGGGGCACTTTCAATTGTTTGGCGGTTAAAGCTCCGGGTTTTGGCGACAGAAGAAAGGAACAGCTTTTGGATATTGCCGCGGTAGTCGGCGGCCAGATGATTTCCGAGGAACTGGGATTGAAGCTGGAAAATATTGATTTGAAAATGTTAGGCAGCGCCCGTAAGGTTGTGGCTGACAAGGAAAATACGACTATTATCGAAGGCAAGGGCAAAAAAGAAGAAATTGACTCGAGAATCCAGCAGATTAGGAATGAATTAAAAACCACTACTTCCGACTTTGACAAAGAAAAACTACAAGAGCGTTTGGCAAAGCTGGCCGGCGGGGTGGCCGTAATCAAGGTTGGGGCGGCGACCGAGGTCGAGCAAAAATCCAAGCAGCACAAGACCGAAGACGCTTTAAATGCCACCAGGGCGGCTATTGAAGAGGGTGTTGTACCCGGAGGCGGCGTGGCTTTGCTTAGATGCTTGCCGGCTTTGGCAGAAATAAAACTTAGCGGCGACGAAAAGACGGGGGCAGATATCTTAAAGCGGGCCTTAGAAGAACCGATCCGCCAGATTGTCCAGAACGCGGGCTTAGACGGCGCGGTCGTTTGCGAAGAAGTGAAAAAGAGACAAGACGGTTTTGGCTTTGACGCCGCGGCCATGGAATACAAGGACTTGATAGAAGCTGGCATTATTGATCCGACCAAAGTGGTCAGGACCGCTTTGGAAAACGCGGTCTCTGCCGCGAGCATGTTGCTCACGACCGAGGCGGTAATTGCCGAAAAACCCGAAGATAAAAAACAGCACGGAATGTCGGGTGGAATGGGCGGCATGGGCATGGGAGAAGACTACTAATGACCGACCAATAACCGATAACCAATAACCTATAACTGATAACCGGAAGACGGAGGAGACCGGGTCTCCTCCGTCTTCATTTTCAGCGACTTTCAGTTGCCAAGCCGGTTTTTTCTGGTAAGATGAAAGAGAAAAGTCGACTCTTTAGCATTAACAACTTAAACTTTTAAATATGTTTCCTTTACAAATCGCTTTGTTAGTTTTAGCCGTTCTGGTAATCTGGCTGGTTTTCGCCTACAACAAATTGGTCGTTTTGAGGCAGAGAGTCAAAGAAGCCTGGTCTGACATCGAAGTCCAGCTAAAAAGAAGGTATGACCTGATTCCCAATTTAGTGGAAACGGTCAAAGGATACGCCGCCCACGAATCCGGAGTCTTTGAAAAAGTCACCCAGGCCAGGACCGCAGCCATGGGAGCCAAGACCATGAAAGAGCACGCTGAAGCCGAAAACATGCTTTCCCAGACCTTAAAATCTTTGTTTGCCGTGGCAGAAAACTATCCGCAATTAAGAGCGGTTGAAAGTTTTACCAAGCTTCAGAGCGAATTAACCGACACCGAAGACAAAATCCAGGCTTCGAGGAGGTTTTACAACGCCAATATTCGGGACATGAGTATTGCCGTCCAGACATTCCCGAGTAATTTGGTCGCTGGAGCTTTCGGTTTCAAGGCTCCCGAGTTCTTTGAAACCGCTTCTGAGGCCGAAAAACAGCCAGTCAGCGTCAAGTTTTAAAGTCGTATGACTACTTATACTTTTGCCGGCGCGAATGTCCGCAAAACCTGGATTCTGCTGGGATCGTTTTTGGTTCTAATAATCGCTCTGGGCTGGTTTTTCAGCTATTATTACGGCAATCAAAGCATCTTGTATTTTGCGGTGGGGTTTAGTGTTTTGCAGAGTATTTTGAGCTACTGGTATTCTGACAAAATTATTCTGGCCATAACTCGGGCAAAGCCAGTCAGCCATCAGGAAAACCCGGAGCTGTACCATATACTGGAAAACCTGACTATTGCTTCCGGCCTACCTCTTCCCAAGTTTTATCTGCTTGAAGAAAGCCAGCCCAATGCTTTTGCCACGGGCAGAGATCCTAAACACGCGGCAATAGTGGTTACTAGGGGACTTTTGGAAAAGTTGGATAAACCGGAATTAGAGGGCGTCCTAGCGCACGAGTTGTCGCATATTGGCAACCGCGATTCTTTGGTGATGACCGTGACCGTGATTTTGGTCGGCATTATTTCTATGCTGGCAAATATGTTTTTCAGAATAGGTCGTTTTGGCGGCGGGAAGAGGGATAACAACAACCGTGCTGGCGGCATCTTGGCGCTAATTGGTTTTGTCGCCGTCATTCTCGCTCCGATTGCCGCCGCCTTGATTCAGTTGGCGATTTCCAGAAAAAGGGAGTTTTTGGCCGACGCCTCCGGAGTTTTGCTCACCCGTTATCCCGAAGGTCTTGCCAGCGCTTTGGAAAAGATCAGCCGGGATCAGTCGCCTTTGCGGGTTGCCAGCGACTCAACCGCCCATCTTTTTATTGCCAGTCCGTTTCGCGGCAAACAGACAACAAGCTGGCTGGTGAAATTGTTTTCTACGCACCCGCCAATCGAGGAAAGAATCAGAGCCTTGAGTCAGATGAGCGTTTAAATATGAAACAACCTTTAATCCGAACAATTTATCTTTATCTTTTTGCCCTAATCGGTTTGGTATTAATAACCATAGGCGCGGTAAAGCTGACAAACCTTGCCTTAAAAGCTTTTATTTTTACCAAGGCAGACCAGGAATTAAACTATAATCTCAAGCCGCCGGTGATTTCTTTCTTACCTGATGGCAAGACAATGACAGAAGAAAATTTGGTTTCGACAATTGAAAAATGCCAGGATAAATGCGATCTGACTTTGGAGCAAAAACAAGAGATTGCCGATTGGCTGAAAGACTATAAAAACTGGCAGGAGCAAGAAAGCAAATTTGATTATTTAGCCCAGCAAAGGCAAAGAGAGATTTCTCAGTCTTTGGCGATGATCTTGGTTGGCCTGCCGCTTTACCTGTACCATTGGTTGATTATAAAAAAGGAAACAAAAGAAGAAGTTTAAATCTAGGAAGGGTGCCAGAGCGGTCAAATGGAATGGTTTGGAGAACCATGCTCCTCACGGGGTCCGTGGGTTCGAATCCCACCCCTTCCGCATTGACAACTTTTTATCGGCATGACCCGAGTGATCGCGAGTGGTCAGCGACCCGAGTGGTTCGAATTTTGTTCGGGACAGACAGCGCATAGACGAGTTTTTATTTTGGCTTGACAGTCGGCATAGATTGATTTATCTTTAAAATAGGTAAACCAAAATGTCGAAAAATTTAAAATTTAACTCTTTAATTAAATATGATTAGGAAAAAACTTTTTATCACATTATTCTCACTGGTAATAATAATCAGCTTGGTTCTTACTGTTAACATAATGGCGTTTTCTGATTTTTCAACCGGCAAAGCGAATAACGATAACCAAGCTAAGTATGCTCCAGATAGAGTGATTGTTAAATTTAAGGCAGACAAAGAACCTTTCAGAGTGATTGCGGTACCTGAAGGAAAGGTTATGGAGAAAGTTAAAGAATATCAAACAAGACCCGATGTGGTCTATGTTGAACCAGATTATTACGTTTATCCTTTAGGTTCAAATGACACTGCTTATACTAATCAGTGGGCATTAAATAATATTGCTCAAACGATTTATAAGGGTTCAGGAAATCCAGATTCACCAATTAATTCAAGTAAATTAATAGGAGCTGGTACTAATGATGCTGATGTTGATTGGGATGAAGCTTGGAGTGAATTTTCTAACTATAATTGGGCTACTACAGTTATTGCCATTGTTGATTCAGGCATTGATGAAACTCACCTAGATTTAAAAAGTAAAATCTGGATAAATGAACTTGAAATTGCCGGCAATAAAAAAGATGACGATGGGAATGGTTTTATTGATGATACTTGGGGTTGGAATTTTGCTAAAAGAAATAATAAGCCTCACGACGGATACGGCCATGGCACTCATGTTTCAGGAATTGCCGCTGCCGTTACTAATAATGGCAAAGGGATAGCTGGAGTTGCTTTTCCCGATAATATCAAAATTATGGTGGTTAAAGTTTTAAGCGATTCGGGAATAGGTTTTACCTCCGATGAAGCCAAGGGAATTAGATATGCGGTAGATAACGGGGCTAAAGTAATCAATTTAAGTTTAGGTAGCGGTGATTCTCAGACTATAAGAGATGCAGTCAATTATGCTTGGGGGAAAGGAGTACTGATAGTCGCCGCCGCTGGAAATAACAATGGCGGCGCAGTGATCTATCCTGCTGCCTATGAAAACGTCATCGCAGTTTCGGCTACTAATTATAAGGATGATATCGCCAGCTTTAGCAGCGTAGGTCCTCAAGTAGATGTGGCGGCTCCTGGAGAGAATATTTTTTCTACCTTCCCCAGCTATAAATTCTATATTGGAACCGTAAATGGTCGTGCTCGCCATTATGATGTTGGTTCAGGCACTTCGATGGCTGCTCCTCAAGTTGCTGGTTTGGCTGGATTGCTTTTCGCTCAAGATGCTACTCGCGATAAAAATGCGGTAAGAAATATTATTGAAGCCACGGCCAGTGATTTAGGAACTCTGGGCCAAGATAACTACTTTGGTTACGGCCGAATTAATGTTTATAACGCCCTCCTTTATCCAACTCCCTAACTAACCGTTACCAGGTTCGCAGACAACATTTTTTTATCGGCGCGGTCTGATTAGCCGTGAGCGAGTGGCGACCCGACTGCTTTGATAAAAGATTAAAACAGAAAGAGCGATTTATATCGCTCTTTCTGTTTTCCTTATTCCTCAATCAGGGTAATTTTTTTATCCTTGTAATTCAACCTACTCCGTAAATTCGCCAGTAATTCGCGTTTGTCTGATACGCTGCCTTCTTTTAGCAGGTGCTATAATTTTAAAGTCGCCAGAAAGGCGCTTTTTTGATAAAATGAATATATGAACAAAAGCGAATTAGAAAAAATTGTGTGTTATTTAGTTGAACAGGGTTTGTCTGCTATTAAGAACAATACCGATGAAAAGGAAGCGGTTATTGATTACGTCGCAATCTTTTCCAAAGACGAAAACGAGTACAAGGATTTGGAGCTTGCCGCTGAGAGCATAGGCGAGGAAGTGGATAAAGAGACTATTAGGACAGGCAGAACATTTCTATTGAAGGAACCGATAAAAACGCCAGCGGGAATTTTATCGCTGATAAAAATCAGGAAACCAGACGCAACGAGGCCGCAAAGGGGCGCCCCGGATTTTAAAATCAAGGATTACCAGCAGTTTAAAGAAAAATACTTGCGGAGTAGCGGTAATTTTACGTTAATACTTAAAAAGGATTACGAAATGATCGAAATCAAAGGCGTGGATGCGCTGGTATATATTCCCGATAGAACGCTGGGCGAGAGAATGGAAGGAATAAAAACTTTCTGAGAGCTGTCTTCAGAAAAGTTTAAAATCGATCTAGATGAGATTTTTTCATGAACTTTTTTCGTTATAAAAACACTTCTAGGGGGCAATTTGTATGCGAGATTGATTTGTCGCAGATATACCAAAAAGATGACTTGAAGAAATTCTGGAATCGTTATAACGAGTTTTTTAAGGCAGATCGCTTTTTGGGAAAAGTTATAGAAAGGAAACAAGACAAACTGGTTTATTTGCACAAATCGTGGATTCCAAAATTATCTGACCATAAACCCAAAATCTTATTTTTATTCGGCAATCCCGCTCCTCATAGCGTATTGGCCGATATATATTTTGCTTTCGAGGGAAATGGCAGAGAACATCGGTTCTGGAAAGTCATGAGGGAACTTGGAATTATTAATATATCTCCACGGGGAGGCGATGATAATGATTTATTCAAATCTAATTTTTTCAATCTAAAATACGACTCTCTTTTTGTTGTGGGGATGGAAGTATTTTTTACGTTTCCTAGTCCTGCCAGCGATCCAAAATGGTCAGGGGTCATGGGGCTGCGGCGTTTGTTCGGCAAAAAAGCATTTGACCAATTAGCCAGCGCAGAGAGACAACGGGTGCGAAAAGTCATAGAACGATTTATCAAACAAAAAGGAAGTATTATCGCGTTCCAGAAAGATGCGTACAACGGGCTATTGGAGAAGGACAATAGGCCATATAATTTAAAAAGGGCCTTGCAAGGAAAATTATTCGCTAATTATACGAACACAATACTTTTAGTAGGCGTACCGCCTACTCGTTGGATGCATACCTTAAAATTCAAAAAGGTTTTGAAGAAGGTAATGGCTTTATTGATTGAGGGCTAAACCATATATGTGAGGTTTAGCACGGCGCAACTTGTTTCGAGATGATGAGACATTACCAAAAATCCTGTTTCTGTGTCTCATTTGTCTCATTTTTGCTTAAAATAGTCCCGACCGAGATAAAAATGTGGGAGGTCCGACCTCCCACAATTGAAAATTTACAGAGGTCTGACCTCTGTAAAAACCTCTGTAAAAAACCTTTATGGAAAAAATAATAAGACCCCATAAGCCAAAAGAAGATAAGTATATCTTTACCGAAGGAGTTAATTATTTTGAAACGGCTAAAACTTCAATTTGGGGAACTGGCGATAAAGATACCATGGAACTCTTGGGGAAGATTGAAATTCATGGCAAATGGTTAAATCTCGCCGCTGGCGATGGTCGCTATAATTTGAATCTATTAAAAAAAGCCGATTTTGTTGTCGTTACCGATATTGATGAAAGTGCCCTTAGTAAATTGTGGCACAATACTCCAAAGGAATATAGGAAAAAATTAAATACGAAAGCTTTCGATATGACCAAGAAATTTCCATTCGAAGACGGTCTATTTGATGGCATTTTTTGCACGGGTACCTTACATCTTTTTCCAAAAGAAGTTTTACGACAAATAATTTTTGAAATTGATAGGATTCTTAAACCAAACGGAAGAGTAATAATTGATTTTGCAACAGACATAAAAAGAACTTCTCTAAATGGAAAATTAATTATATTTGGCAAAGAACCCCTTTATACTTTAAATGATGCAAAAAGGGTTCTAAAAAACCTTTTTCGAAATTATCAAGCACAAATGTATGAATCAGAAGTTATAGAGGATTTTGAAGCAGCAAATCCTCCATATACATTAAATTGTAAATTTGTTATTTTAATAGCAGATAAAGAATAAAGAATTTGCCGCCCCATCCTTTGTAAAAACTACGGAGGGCAAAGCAAACCCCGCACCAGAATGAATTCGGTACGGGGCAGGGAAAGACTTGCCTGTCCGCCGAAACTTTAGTGAAGGTGGAAAATCGTCCCCCGAAGTAGAAGTACAGGGTAAAGATTTTTTCGAACGCACACCACACTTTGATCGCTATTCTATAATATGGTATGATTTAATGGCGTGAAAACTGCATTGACCTCAAAAACTCTACGGTATGCATTGATAGTTATTCTGATCGTAACATTTTTTTCCATTGGTAATAAAATACTGCAACAGCACACAATCAGACAGTTCAATACTGGCATAAATTCCAAGATTTATCTTATAGATGGATGGCTGGATATCGCTAAACAGTCAGTTATCAAGAGCGCATTAACACAACCAACAATAGATGAGAATAGGTTTGTCGTATCCGAACGAATATTTTCCAGAGATGGTCAGCATCAGGCTATAGTGACTGCAGACAGAAAAGTCTTGGGCTATAAGGGTGTATTGCCAGATCCGAAACTCATTGTAAGCGACTCGCAAGGCAACATCAGTAAGACATTTCTTTTAAGGTATGAAGATACTCAAAAAAATGTTCCCGGCTATGTCATAAGTTTTTCTAAAAATGGAGAACAGATTGCACTTTTATCCCAACAAAACATAGAGGTTATTAACACGCACGATGACACTACAACTCACGTAGATCTCGCATCCAACATTCAGGAAATTTGTAAAATCGGTGGTCGTCCTAAGAGCGAGTGTGATGATTTTTCTTTCTATCATTGGAAACACAGAAGTGTTTTAGATTGGCTTGATGAAAACAATGTGCTTATTAGAATTTACGGATTTTTGTATAAGTTGAATGTTTCTTCAAAAGAAATTCTTCGATTGCAAGGATTAGACTATGTAGATAGATTCCAGGTGCTTAATAGCGAAACAATTGCGTATATCTATATTCCAAATTGGAATACTCAATCAGGACGGGATGTGATTCGAATTTATAACATAAACAAAAAGGAAATAATACAAACATATCCGAAGAAACAAAAATTTGGTATCGATGCGCTTGCAGCATCTCCAGATGGTAAATATCTCTTATTAGGAGATACGAGTTGTCTGCCATGGGATATAGATTGTGGAGGTCCGTACCGAATTACGGTTGAATTGCTTGATATGGCTACGGGAAACAGGGCAAGAATCTTAAGTAACTATAATTATAAACAAAATAGTCCTGTAGATATATATTGGATCACCGATTAATACACACAGTTCTCAACGTAAAATAGGTTATAACACTGTAAATAGTTCTCCGCCACGTAAGAACGTCGATTTTGCTTTGCAAAATCTTACGTTCAACGTGGCTGGAACGTAAAATTGCGTAGCAATTTGTACGTTTCATAGTCAGCATTTTTTATCGAGAGGCCGAGACTCATCAAATATTTAATCTATTCTCCATGGTCAACCCCTCACCCGAAGGTTAAAAGTTAAAAGGGGACGTTAAAAGGGGACGTTTCTCTTTTGGCGTTAAAAGGGGACGTTTCTCTTTTGAATAAGAAGTTAGTCATTTTAGTTAATCCATGTTAGAATTAAACAATGCCAAGGCTACCTCGTTTTCTTTTATTTCAATCTTGCTATCATATAATAACAAGAGGAAACAATAAAAATGTAATCTTTAGAGAAAAAGAAGATTATTTGTATTTTCTAAACTTGATTAAAAAATATAAAAAAGAACATCCTTTTGATCTTTATCATTATTGTTTAATGCCAAATCACGTCCATCTTCTAATCCAAACCAATAAATCTACAGATTTTTCTGTTTTAATGAAAAAACTAAATCTTTCCTATTATCATTATTTTAGGAAAAAGTATGGCTGGACAGGACACTTTTGGCAAAACAGATTTAAAAACAAGCCAGTAGGAAAAGATGAATATTTTATTCAATGTGGAAAATATATTGAATTAAATCCAGTAAGAGCCAATATCACAAAAAAACCTCAAGAATATCCTTATTCAAGCTATGGTTATTATGCCCAAGGAAAAGAAAACGAACTTTTAACAGATGATTCCTTTTATCAAGGATTAGGAAAAGACAAGAAAGAAAGGCAGATAAACTATCAAAAACTAACTATCTCTCAGATAATTAAAAAAACATATAGTGAGGAGATATGGGGAAGCAATAGTCAAAAATATATGGAGAAAAGAAAGATAGAAAGGAAATTAAGCCAACACATTAAAAATGACTAAAACTCTGTTTAAAAGTGAAACGTCCCCCGTCCACAAAAGGGTTCTAAAAAACCTTTTTCGAAATTATCAAGCACAAATGTATGAATCAGAAGTTATAGAGGATTTTGAAGCAGCAAATCCTCCATATACATTAAATTGTAAATTTGTTATTTTAATAGCAGATAAAAGATAGGAAATTTGCCGCCAAACCGAGCAAAGCTCGGAGTTCCGCTAAAAGCGGAACGAAAAACTTGAAATCGTTCTTTCCGCTTCCGCTTCCCGCCTACGCACTGCTTCGGTCGGGCAGGCAAGGCGAGGCGGGTCCCGCACAAATCCCTTCGGGATTATGCGGGGTAAACTCCAGGGGGCTAGGGGGAATTTTTACCCCGCACTTCGAGCGAAGCGAGATAGTTGCGGGGCCGCCCGCCGACCTGCCCGCCGAAGTTGCCTCCTTCGCCGACCCGCGCTCCGCCGAAGGCTCTGGCGAGGCGAGAGTGGCTACGAAGGCCGAGTCAACGCAGGCGGGGCCCAGCCAGTTCGGTTCGGATATTTTCAAATACACACCGCCCCAAAATATGTATGTATAAAGTTATATTATTTGATCTCTGGAATACGATTGCTTTTCTTGAAGACATAGAGAACGTTGGAAAACGTTTAGAAGAAAAGCTCGGATCAGAACGATTCAAAAAACTAAAAGAACTTTTTGTCCGGTGGCATACCGAAGATTCCTCTTTGGATAAATTTCTCGTACGTGTAGATAAGGAAATATTTACAACAGAAGAAGAGCTAACATCTATCAAGGACTGGCTTATCAACTCTAGCTCTAAACTGTATCCAGAGACAAAAGATGTCTTAGGCTACTTAAAAGAAAAAGGCAAAAAATTAGTCTTGATAACCAATTCCCCACCAATAACAAGAGAGCAGGTGAGAAGGTTGGATTTAAGACATTATTTCGATAGAGAAATTTTCTCCTTCGAAGCAGGGTTTATGAAGCCCGACCCTAAAATTTTTCAACTGGCAGTACGCGGCATGCAAGTAAAGCCAAGCAAAGTGCTTATGATTGGAGATTCTTTAGACCAAGACATTATGGGAGCCAAGGGAGTAGGTTTTGAAGCAATATTAATTGATAGAGAAAACAAATATAATTACACACCAAAAATTATTTCTTTACTTGAGTTAAAAAGCGTATGTTAAACTCTCGGGGTTAATATTAATTTCAAACCATTCAGGACGTTGTTTGAACATAGCCCTTAATTCGTATATACTCTTATCAACATCCTTGAAATTTGAGTCATTTTTTCGGTTCAAAGTACCGGAGATTATCCCCGCAGTCAGCATTTTTTATCGAGAGACCGACTTACCTCAAAATTATCAAAGCTCTCGGCGTTTCAATTGAAGAATTGTTAGAATAATATTAATAAATTAATCGAACTAAAATTATGAAAAATATAACCACAAATCTTAAGAACCCCCTTGTTGTTGTTGGAACATCAATACTAACAACGGTTTTAACTTTTTTCTTGTTCGACTTGTTATACTTCCTGACGACTTCAATCCGACAATATTACGGGATATGGATAACAGAGATTCAAGGCTTTATTTTGCTCGCAATTATTTGGTTCCCAATCGCCTTTTGGGTGGGTTTTTTAGCTTCGAAATTTATTACTCAAGAATATAAGTTTAAATTTAGAATATTTAGTCTTATCTTATCCGCACTTTTCATTGTGGGCATAATTTTCTACTCATATGCTACAGTCATGTGGTATTCCTTTCCATCTGGAGGAAGTTTTGTCGAAGAAACAAAAGTGCTGACACCCAACGGTGTCCAATCAATCGAAAATCTAAAAGTTGGTGATAAGATAATAGGCTATGACTATAAAGATGATAAGTACGTCATATCCACGGTGCAAAAATACCGAGCAAGAATGACAAGTGATTATTATTTGATTAACGATGTATTGGGCGTTACCTCCGAACATCCTATCGCCGTAAGAAATATAGACGGATCTTTAACTTGGAAACGAGTTAGAGAATTAAACTTAGGCGAGAAAATGGTTGGATATGGCGAGAATGATGTTAAAATATATAATTTAGAAAAGACAAATATATCGATTCCTTTAAGCGTTTATAATCTCCAAACATCGTTTCCACATAATTATTTTGTGGTTGTCGGAAATACTTTGATTCTTGTGCACAATAAAATTTGAGTTTTTCCACCCGAAGGAAGGTAAAAGGGGTCAGGTACCTTTTTTATAACGCCCGGTATTAAACAAAAAGAAAGTCCTTTTTGGACAATATGATATACTGAAGATAGTTATCAAATAATTCCAATTCCATAAACTCAAAATCATTACCATTATCGGCCGCGATTATGGCCGCAGTTGTTTTGCTGGCGATAGGAGGCGGATTTTTCTATGTCAGGCGCCAAGTTTCTCTTATCTGCGACTCAATGGATAAGCAAATATCCTCTTTGATTGACCCCGGGATTTCAGCCAACATTGCCATAAACCAAACCATGCCCATTAAGCTGGATATGTTTTTGAAAGACATCATTGATTTGAATGAAATTCTGCCCCAGACAGTCAAAATAGACCAGTATGTCCCCATAAATAAAACTTTCCACATTGAAAAAGAATTTGAGGTAAATACCAGAGTTCCCGTAAAAGGGGATCAAAAAGTTACTGTAAACATAAATGTTCCTTTTTACGGCATTTATCCGATTGAAGTTCCTTTTTCCTTGGATATGGATATCCCCGTATCTGTAAAAGTGCCGGTCAGCTTGGATATTCCTATCAACGACAATTTTAAGGTAGATATGGAAATTCCCTTAAAAGACATGCTCAATATAGACCCGGACAAAAAAATACGCATTGACAAAGACATTCCTGTTGACTTAAGCGTGCCGGTGAATTTTTCTGCCAAAGGTCTGGGGTTGGAGCAAAAACTTGGAGATATCCAACGCATCGTTAATTTGGTCAGGAAGATATTTTTAATCCCTCAAAAATAAATTTCTGCTTCGGGATATTAGTTGCTTAACTAAAAAGGCGAAAAACCCTTTAAAATACGCCATTGGGGCAGGCTTTGAGTCGAGCCAGCCCAAAGAAATATCATTAAAAAATTAAAGACATAAAATATAATTAAAAATAAAAAGTTGTTTTACGGTCTTTTGGCAGTCGGCATATTAGCCGTTGTCAGCATCTGGTCGCTGATTTATTCAAATCTGTCGAAGGACCATAAAAGCTCGCAGTGCGTCATAGAAAACTGCCATGGATTAGAGATAAGTTGCGGTCCGAAAGCCCCGGAATTTTGCACCTTTGAATATGCTCCTGGCGATATTTGTCGCCAATACGCCAGCTGCCGGGTTGTGGCCGGAGAATGCCAGCTGGTTGAGACCGCCGAATTCAGCAGCTGCAAATCCTGCTTCGAAAATTGCTGGAAGGATTTTAGCGAAGATCCCATAGAGCTTTTTGCCTGCGAAAGCGAGTGCGAAGAATAAAGTGACTACAAACGCTTTTTTCATGAAGCCGTTATTAATAACCTTGGCGATATTGGTTATTGTCGTCATTGGTTTGGTGATCAGAAACTATTTGCCGGTTCTGCCCGCAACCAGTGACTTTCCCTCTTCCTCTCCGGCAGGCCCTAAACCAGAGTTTAGCGGCATCTTCGCTGTTAAAGAGACCGACGTCTTTGACGATAAAACTTATAGCAATCCTTTTATTTCCGGTTTGAGCTTTAGGGTTGGATGGAAAGAGATTGAGCTGATTGATAATAGCTTTAATTGGGAAAAGCTTGATACGGTTTTTGAGAAAGCGGCTGCTAATGGAAAATCGGTCCGTTTCATCCTTATTCCCGGGTTCGAAACCCCTGAATGGGCTTTACGAGGAACAGAAAATGACAAATTCTATAGGAAGTACGGTCAAGGCGCTGGCAAATATGAAAAATTGCCCATGCCTTGGGACAAGACTTATCTTGACCGCTGGTTCAGCTTCCTGGCGGAGGTGAGCCGGCGTTACGGCGAAAAGCAAGAATTCGTTGCCATCGCCGTTGCCGGCCCGACTTCGGTTTCAGCTGAAATGTCCCTTCCCAACGCCGAGGAAGATCTTCAAAAGTGGCTGCTTCATGGCTATCGGCCTTCAAAATACATCAGCGCCTGGGAACAGGTTTTTAGCCAATACGCAGAAATATTCCCAAACCAGCATTTTTCCTTAGCCCTTTATCCGGGCTTGCCGATCAATGAAAAGGGCGAGATTGATAACCAGGAGCGTTCAAAGACCCGTGAACAAGTCATTAATTTAGGCCTTAACTATCCCCGCCAGTTTTCTCTACAGACCAGCGGCTTAAACGCCGGCAAAGATGATGACGGTGCCGGCTACGACATAGTCAGGAGCCATAGCGGCCAGATCGTTACCGGCTTTCAGATGTCAACGTCGGCCACTAGGAATCCTGAGAAGATGGGAAACCCGGATTCTCCAGCCAGGGCCTTGAAACTATCAATAGACAAGGGGTTGAAACCGAACGAAAAAGGGAAAGTTATCAAGTATCTTGAGATTTATGAGCCGGACGTTCTTAATCCCGATATCCAGTCCGTTCTGGAATACGGATTAAAAATGATGTCTAGGTGAGTTATGCTCTCGGGGCGGAAATCAAGGAAAAGTTAATTAAAGAACTGATTTAGCAAAGCTATAGAAAAAAGGATTCGGATTTTTTCAAATACGCACCGCAGCCAACATTTTTTATGGTTCGGCGAGCCCCTCGGCCATGAGCTCGGGGCCGAATGGTTCACCATCTCTTCGAGCCTGAGCCGAAGACCTGAATTTATTGAAGGATCGAGAGATGAAAAAGTTTCTAAAGTCGCCAGAAAGGCGCCTGCCTACCCTGCCTGCCGGCAGGCAGGCGGTAGGCAGGCTTTTTTGGTTTTTTCTTGTATTTTTTGTACTATTGGTTAAGATAAACTAAGGGCAGAAAACTGCGTTTTCGCTCCGTAAATACAAATTAACCTTTTAAAAACATGACAAACCTCAAAAAGTCTATTGCTTTTGCCTCCCTGGTTTTCCTCTTGCTTTCCGGTTTTGTTCCGTCGGCTTCCGGGTTTATCAGAGACGGCAAAGAATTTTTTGCCTTGAGTCAAGACGAGGCTGCTTCTTCTGGCGTTAGTCAAGAAGAAGTATCGCGGATCTTTTTAAAAGGCCCTGACGGCCAAAAAACATTACTGGGTTATGGCCAGCCAGACATGGTTTTGGGCGACGAGTTGTTTTTGTCCAAAGACCTGTCGGAAAAATATGAAATACAAGTAGAGGAATTTAAGGGTTACATCATTGAGTTTAAGGAAAAGCCCTTGGCAGCCGTCAAGGCAGAGCGGGAAGAGGCCGTAGGGCTGAAAACTTTTTCCCTTGAAGAGTCTTTGGACAGAGCTGTCACTGAAAAAGAAAAGGAGTCCTTGCAAAAGCAGATAAACGATATCATCGGATCGGAAGACAAAAACACCAGAGCTTTGCTTTCTGTCCAGTCAGCCCTCATTAAAAAAGAGCAGATTCAGGCAGAGTCCGTGATTAAGTTCTTGGCGCCCAAAGCCAGCGTCAAGAACAAATTTGCTGTTGCCATCAACGGCGTGAGCGTTGACCAGCTTTCAGGCGAAGAGGTAAAAAAAATAGAAAACAAGGGTTATAAGGTTTCCCCCAACTACAAAGTCAAAGCTTTTTTATATGATTCCGTGCCCTTGATCAAAGCTGACAAGGTTTGGAAACTTAAAGACCAACAAGGGCGTTCAATCACTGGCCAAGGGGTAACAATCGGCATCATTGACACCGGCGTTGACTATGCCAACAGGGAATTGGGGGGCTGCTTGGGGGCAAGATGCAAGGTTCTTGGCGGCTATGACTTTGTCAATAATGACGCAGATCCCATGGACGACATGGGGCACGGCACTCACGTGGCTGCCATTGCCGCTGGCAAAGGCGCCTTAAAAGGAGTGGCGCCTGACGCCAATCTTTACGCTTACAAAGTTCTTGACGAGTTTGGCTCGGGCTATTTTGACTGGGTTATTGCGGGCATAGAAATGGCAATGGACCCGAATCAAGACGGAAATTTGTCAGACCATTTAGACGTCATTAATCTTAGCTTGGGCGCTTCCGAAGGAAATCCTGATGATCCTCTTTCCCGGGCAGTGGACAATGCAGTAGGCGCCGGAGTAGTAGCAGCCGTGGCAGCGGGCAATAGCGGCGGTTTTGCGACTATTGGTTCTCCTGGCACAGCCAAGCAAGCCATTACTGTCGGCGCCGCAGACAAGCAAGACGGCACCTCTTATTTTAGTTCTCAAGGGCCGGTATTTTGGGAAAATAAATCTATTATGAAGCCAGATATTGTCGCGCCCGGAGTTGATATCTGCGCTGCCCAGTGGGACGACTGGTTGCCAGAAGCAGAGTGCCTGGATTCTAAACATATTGCCATCAGCGGCACTTCAATGGCCACTCCGCACGTTGCCGGCGCCGCGGCTCTGATAAAACAGAAACATCCTACCTGGAAACCTTTGTATATAAAATATGCCTTGAGAAATACTGCTTTAGATATTTTGTTGCATCCCGTCGAACAAGGACTGGGCAGAATCGACGTTCTAAAGGCGGTTCAATCTAAATATCCGCCGATTGTCAAACTGAATCCTATTTCCACCAAAAAGAGGGGCACGATTAACATCAGCGGCCTTGCCAAGGGTGGAAACCTTCAAAATTACACTATTTCCTACGCTCCTCTTGTCCCTTACGATCCGTCAAAATTCATTGTTTTGGCAACCGCGCCGATTCCCCCTAATTTCAAGATATCCTATGTGCTTAATCTTAACTTAATTCCCGACGGAAAATATATTTTAAAACTGGCGGCCAAAGACAAATCTGGCCAAAGTTTCCTTGATTACGGCTATTTTGAGGTTAATAAGTGGGATATTCTCTTTCCTCTCAGTTCCGATGTGATAAGGAGCGGGGATTCAATTAAGCTTAAGGCACAAGTGTATCTCAGCGAAGCCTATTCTTTATCCTGGAGCTATTTAAAGCCGGGTGCTTCCGTCTGGACTCGGATTGCGGGCCAAGTTTGGAATACCACGAGTTTGCCGACCGGCGGATATTCCCTCAAGGCTGTTTTGAGTTATAGCGGCGGTGCCGAAGAGGAAGTGTTACGAGTTTACTTAGATAAAATGTTGAAAAAAGGCTGGCCTAAAAGAGTGAACTGGGAGGAAGTGCCAGAAGAACAGTGCGGGGGTAATTGTTATTACTGGGGAGGTTTTTTGGAACCGGCGGTCAGCGACATTAACGGCGACGGTTTCCAGGAAATAGTAGTTCTAAAAAACGGAAATCCGCCCAAGATATATGTCTATAAGTACGACGGAGCTCTTCTTTGGTCATTCGGATTCAGCGTTGTGGGCGCTAGTGGGGGCTTTACAGCGGAGAACCCTCTTATAGGAGATATTAATAACGACGGCGCGAAGGAAATTGTTATTCTTGTGAATAATGGAGAATATGATTCTCCTTGGCTTTATATTCTTGGATCTAATGGTCAACCATTGCAGCAACCCATATCCTTGGCAATGTCCAGAGTCAGCAGATTTTATATGCTAACAGCTGATTTAAATGGCGATGGCCTGCAAGAAATAGTTATTAAGCCCGATGAAGGGCGCGGGAGAAAAATGACAGTACTTGATTACAATGGAAAGATTATCGCTCAGTGGCTTTTGCCGGATAAGAATTATTATGACTATGTCGGCGGACCGGGTCCGGCAGTGGGGAATTTTGACGATGACCCGGATTTGGAAATAGTAGTAGCTGATCCTAAAAATAGTCTCAACAATAGCGAGATCAGGATATTTAACCGAGACGGCACCTTGCTGTCGGGCTGGCCCGTTACTATCCACGGCCTCATAATAAACTCTGGCCCGTCAGTCAGCGATTTAAACGGGGACGGCTTAAGCGAGATAGTGATTGCTTCGGCGCGGGGTTATTATGATGAATCTCCGGATTCTGGCGGAGTCTATGTCTTTGACAAAACCGGGAACCTTTTGCCTGGCTGGCCGCAAATGAAGGGATTTAATTTCATTGGTTCGCCTTCTCTTGGAGACCTTGACGGCGACAACGACTTGGAAATCGGCATCAGCCGTTACGAGCACGGGGAAAGTAAATATATGACATATCTTTTTCATCACGACGGTAAGCTTTTTTCCGGTTCGCCCCAGGCAACTTCTTTTGGCAATTGGCGTTCGACAATCATGGGTGACGTCAGCGGGAACGGAAAATCGGATATTTTGGCTACAGCCGGAGAATGGTTTTCTGGTGGCGGGGGAGGTTTATACGCCTGGCGCGATACGGATTTTCAATTGATGAGAGGCACTCCTTTAGGGATTGAGGAATGGGCCGAGGCGTCAGCGACCATTGCCGACGTTGACAAAGATAAGAAAGTGGAGTTGATTGCCAGTTCCGACTGGGATTTTGACACCGTAAAAAATGACATAAAGATAAGAGGTTCTTTGTATGTTTGGGATTTGTCTGCTGCGTACAATCCCGACACGATGTTCTGGCCCACTATACATCACGACGAACAAAGAACCGGCTTTCTGCCGCCTCCACTTCCGTTACCGGTAGCCCCTCCGCCAGCTAGTGGCGAGAGCGAATTTAAGGCGATAAAGAGTTTGACGTCAAATGTCTCCACCTTCGCTTTAAGACTTGTCGAAAAAATCCGAGAATGGAAAGAATATCTATCTGAGAATCGGTTCTAGACCGAGTCAGCCCGCCATGAACCACGTAGGGTTCATGGCTGCCGTGTACCCCACGTGGTACATGGCGCCATCAGCGTTTTTTATAGCGGGCGGAACACCCGACATATCAAGTATTCTACTCGCTATGAGTCGCTTTCGGCGCCTCGAAACGTGAGAGACCGAGATGTATTGATTTTAAAAAGTCGCCAGAAAGGCGCCTGCCTACCGGTAGGCAGGCTTTTTTGATAAAGTGAATAAATATGAAAGAGAACAAGCTTGCTATTCAAATCAAAAAACCGATTCAAGAAGCATTCGCCTTTCCGCTTAATCCAGCCAATACTCCGCTCTGGATAGACTCTTTTGTTAAGGAGGAAACTAATGAGTGGCCGGTTAAAGTGGGGACTATTTACAGAAATCAAAACAGAAGCGGTAAATGGTCAGAATGTGTTATGACTGGTTTTAAGGAAAACGAAATGTTTGAATTGACATCAAGAGATGGAAACTATCACGCAAGGTATACGTATAAGACAATAGATGATGCAATAACAGAGCTTGAATACTATGAATGGGTTGATAAGGGGGAAATTGAAGAACCATTTGAAATCGCAATCTTGGAGAAGCTAAAGTCGGTTTTAGAAGGTTAAGATATTATAAAATTAAACATGGACTATAAATTCACTCAGCGAGTGCAAAATGTGCCCAATGCCGGTATCGGCGCAATGATGCGATATGCGGCAAAATATCCGGATGTTATTTCTCTCGGCCAGGGGACGCCGCTTTTTCCGACACCCCAGTTTATTTATGATTATCTTCACGTGAGATCAAAGTCTGATCCGACAATCGGCCAATACTCTTTGCCTAAGATTGAAAACGAATTGAAAACACTGATAATTAAAAAGGTTGAGAGAAAACATGGTTTTGCGCCAAAACTGGAAGAAACTTATCTCACCGTGGGCGGAATCGGAGGACTGTTTTCAGCCATCATGGCTTTTTTGGAAAAAGACGATGAAGTTATTTACTTTGATCCGAGTTATCCTCTTCATCTTTCGCAGATTCGTTTGGCCCAAGCCAAACCGGTCTTTGTTTCCTACGACGAGAATAATAATTGGTCCATCGATTTAGGAAGACTGGAAAAAGCGATCACCCCAAAGACAAGAATGGTCATTCTGACCAATCCAAATAACCCGACCGGAACGGTTTTGAGTGAGGCAGAAATTAGGAGGTTGTCAGACATTATTTTGAAGAACAATTTAATCCTTGTTCTCGACGAGGCCTACGACTTTTTAACTTATGGCAAAGAATTATTCAGCCCGCTGCAGATTCCGGAATTGAGAAACAACCTCATTGTCTGCAAGAGCTTTTCCAAAGAGTTTGCCATGACCGGCTGGAGAATCGGCTATGTTTATGCCAACGCCGAGATTATCTCAAAGATCAACGACGTCCATACCTATTTCAGCATTAGTCCATCAACGCCTTCCATCGTCGCCTCCATCGCCGCTCTATCTGATCCTCGTGGCGAAGAAGCAATCAGTTATTTCAAAACGAAGTTTACCGAATCAAGACAGGCAATTTGTGAGAGATTAGAAAGATTGCCCAAACTGTTTGCATTTTCCTGGCCCGATGGAGCATATTATGCTTTCCCAAGAATAGTCGGTTTTGATATGCCAGCTCTTGATTTTGCCAAGAGGCTGGTTGATGAAGCCAAGGTGATTACAATTCCCGGAGATAGCATGGGGCCGGCCGGCAAAAACCATTTGCGGATGTCCTTTGCCGCAGATGCCAAGTTAATTCACGAGGCTTTTGATAGGATAGATAAGTTTGCTCAAAAGCACAGTCTTGTGTGATAATGAGACACTACCAAAACCCCGCTTCCGTGTCTCATTTGTCTCATTTTGCGCTAAAATCAAGAAAAACAGATTAATTTCTTCATGGGCAGAAATAAAATAATTGCAACCATCGCTGTAACGATAATTGCGGCGGCATCCGGTGTCGCCTTTTTCGTCTATCAAAGGCAGTTTGCGGCGCCGCAAAAAACAACGGAGAAAGAAAGAATCGTTATTAATCTAACCACCGCCGAAGCAGATCTTACCCCGAAACTTAAAAGCCAGGGCTATATCAGAAGCGAGTGGGCATTTAATTACGTACTAAGAAAAAAGGAGTGGCAAGGAAAAATAGAGCCGGGCGGATACATAGTTTCCAAAGCCATGAACGCTTGGCAGTTGGCAGAGGTATTGATCAACCATCCGTATCAGAAATGGGTAGCGATACCCGAAGGATTAAGAGCGGCGGAAATCGCAGAAAAATTGCAGGAGAAGCTTAACTGGAGCAATACGGCAAAAGCCGAATTTCTTTTGAATATTCGCGAGGGCTACAGTTTTCCGGATACTTATCTTCTGGATTTGGATTTTACAGGCGGGGATGTCGCAAAGAGAATGGAAAGCCAATTCAATGAAAAGACTGCCGATCTCTTTAAAAAAGCTGCAGAAAAAGATATAAGAAACGACACTTTGATAGTTTTAGCTTCGTTAGTGCAGAGAGAAGCCGCCAACGATGAGGAGATGCCGATTATCGCCGGAGTAATCTGGAACAGGTGGCTAAAAGACATGCCATTCCAAATAGACGCAACCGTGCAATATGCGTTAGGAGATCCGGAAAATTGGTGGCCGGCCATAAAACCGGAGGATTATAAGTTTGATTCGCCGTATAATACCTATATCCACAAGGGACGGCCGCCCTCGCCCATCTGCAACCCGGGATTGGCGGCAATTAATGCGGTGATCAACTCGGAAGATAGCGAATATCTCTATTATTTGCACGATAGCGAGGGACAAATTCATCTTGCCAAAACTTACGAAGAGCACCTGCAAAACATCGAAGAATACTTAAAATGAGACACGCTAAAATACCTTTTTCCGTGACTCATTTCTCGAATAAACGCCCCGATTTATCCTTCCGAAGCCTTGGCGGAGGAGGACCGAGACACCTCAAACGAGACACTGGCCAAGGCCCAAAAACCTCTTAAAATACGCTATAATAACAATTGACGACAGTCGTCAACGACAGACATTGGGGCAGGTTCTAGACCGAGTCAGCCCGCAGTCAACATTTTTTATGAGCCACTTCCGTGTCTTGAAATGCAAGAAACCGAGAGGCCTCGGTTGTTCTATATTAATATTACTATTGACAGATTTAATATTTTAGTGTCTATTATAAATAGTATTTGCTGGTGAGGAAACCTCTTAAATTTTAAAGCCAGCAAGAACGGAAGGAGGATCGTCATGGCAACAATTGTCACAGGCGGTCAGTATTATGGATTAGATGGCCAACTGTTGGAGATTAAGCGTCAGCTCCGGCAACCGAATGGTTATCCATTCGACCCGGAGGAGCTTAAGCTCCATCTACAAAAGGCTATCGAGGGTTGTTTCGGTGGCACTCCTGCTTTCTCTCGCGATCTGGCCAAGAGTGGATGGGATGTCATCGAGAATGCACAATTGCCTTGGCCTATTGCCATCGCCAACTTGGAACTCGTCTCTTTTCTGGGAAAGAACGAGAAGTATATCTCCAGCGAGGAGGTACGCAGGCGTGCCAAAGAGCTTGGCGCTAATCTCGGCCAGCGTCATGCCGAGTATCTGTTGGAACATCACAATGAGATTCCGGCAGAATGGCAGAAGTTCTGTCTCATCTTTGCCGGAACGGTTTGGCGCCACCCAGATGACAACCTCTACGTGCCTTACCTCTGTTGGCGCGGCGGGATGTGTGATCTGAACTTCTTCTTGCTTGGGTGCGACTGGGATTCCCGTGGCCGGCTGGTGCGTCAGCGCAAGTAGTTTGACCCTCTCGATCGTAGGCCTCTTAGGAATTTCGGTTCCCGAGAGGCCTCTTTATTTTTAAATATGGTATTGTAAAAATTGGATGATAGATGGTATGTATGTATGTTGTGCGAGGCTTAGCCTAGCACAAACGCCTATGATTGAAAGTCGCCGGAAAAACGAGTTTTTGATAGAATAATCTATATGAACTTAAAATCACTGTCATTATTATCCGTTATTATTGGCATAGTGGTTCTATTGGTAATAGGAGGCGGATTTTTCTATGTCAGGCGCCAGGTTTCTTTTATTTGCGACTCAATAGACAAACAAATATCTTCTTTAATTGACCCCGGAATTTCAGCAAACATTGCTATTAACCAAATCATACCCATTAAACTGGATATGTTTTTAAAAGACATTATTGATTTGAATGAAATTCTGCCCCAGACGGTTAAAATAGATCAGTATGTTCCTATAAACAAAACCTTTCATATTGAAAAAGAATTTGAGGTAAATACCAAAGTTCCCGTAAAAGGGGACCAAAAAGTTACTGTAAACATAAATGTTCCTTTTTACGGCATTTATCCGATTGAAGTTCCTTTTTCCTTGGATATGGATATCCCCGTATCTGTAAAAGTGCCGGTCAGCTTGGATATTCCCATTGATGATAATTTCAAGATAGATATGGAAATTCCTTTAAAAGACATGCTGAATATAGACCCGAACAAGAAAATACACATTGACAAAGATATTCCCGTTGACTTAAACCTGCCTGTGAACTTTTCTGCGAAAGGTCTGGAGTTGGAGCAAAAACTTGAAGATATCCACCAAATTGTTAATTTAATCAGGAAAGTATTCTTGATTCCCCAGAAAGATATTTCTGCCCCGAGGGAGAACGTTTCTATGAAAACAGTTTTCAGAGAGATTGAAATAACTTGAGGGAAGTGCGTTCAAAAGCCGCCAGAGCAGCGGTTTTGAAGTTGTCGTTTCGCTAATTTTATGTTAAAATATAAATATGACTAAGGTATTTTCAGAACAAAATAAACCTTTACCCGATTTTCGCCGCTTTTTTTGGTGGATTCAGGACCCCGGCGTCATTGACCTCGAGGAATACAAAAAAGAGATTATTTTGCAGGTTGTTAATTACGGCGGCTGGCGCCATTGGCAATGGTTAGTTAGGCATTATGGCAAGGAGACGGTTAAAGAAATTGTCCAAGAGATTCCCGAAAGCGCTTTTATGCCGCGGGTTTTAAAATTGATAAAATTGCTTTTGAAAATTAATAAGTTAAGATATGCATCTCGAAGCGATTACATCAGAGCAAAAAAGAATCTTTGAGAGATTAAAGAACTTTCCTGAATATTGTCTTGCCGGTGGCACTGCTTTGGCTTTGCAAATTGGCCATCGCCTTTCAATAGATTTTGATTTTTTTTCCGATAAGAAAATACCGCCAGGATTACTTCAAGAAGTAGAGAAAGCGTTTAAAGATTATAAAAGGGAAATTATAGTTAACAACCCGGAGCAGTTGACGGCGGTTCTTAACGGTATTCACTTAACTTTTGTCAAATATTCCTTTCCTATCATTTTCAAACTGAAAGAGCATAACGGCGTAAAATTGTTTTCTGTGCAAGAGATCGCTGCTATCAAAGCATACGTTTTAGGAAGAAGAGCAACGAAGAAAGACTATGTTGACCTCTATTTTATCCTAAAGGGAAAACATTTAACATTGCCGAAGTTAATTGATATCTGTCAAAAAAAGTATGGAAGAGAATTCGAGCCAAGATTGTTTTTGGAACAGCTGGTTTATTTGAAAGATATCAAAGACACGGAGATTATCTTTTTGGGAGAGAAAATCGGCAAGGCGAAAATGGAAGAGTTTTTCAAAAAAGCGATCGGTCAAATAAAACTGTAAAAACCAGCGTTTTTAGTTATCAAGATCGCCAGAAAGGCGATTTTTTTGATCTGTTGTTTTTGCCTCAGTCTTTTGTTCTGCTATAATCAAACAATGGTTCATAAACTTTCCGCAAAACAAATCAGCTTAATCGTTATTATTCTTTCAACTCTTTTTTTGGGCGCAGCTGGCCAGGCTTTGGCTACAGATACCGAAGATTTCGAGAAACAACTCGCGCTTTTAAAGAAACAGATTGTTGATGCTCAAGTTAAGATTGCCAGGCAGAATGGCAGAAGCGGGATTCCGCCTGATTTTGTTTTTACCGGCGGTTTAAAAATCGGCGACTACGGCCAAGAAATTGTTAATCTGCAGCTTATTTTAAAAGAGGAAGGGTTTTTCTGCAAAAAATGCTTTGTCACTGGCTATTTTGGCCAAGGCACCCGGCAGGGAGTGGCAGCCTTCCAGCAAAAATATGCCGATGAGATTTTGACTCTCCAAGGATTGTCTAAGGGAAGCGGCGTGGTTGATGATTTGACTTTGGCAAAGCTCAATAAGCTTTTGAAAAAGAACGCTGCTTTGCCAGCTGGAGCTTGCGTTTTGCTTTCTCCTTCTGCGCCCTCGCTTTCTCTGCCCGCAGACAATGCTATCAGTCTACCCCTTTCTTTTGATCTCGCCTGGGGTCCGCCTTCTTCCTGGGGCCGGGGATGTCCCGACAACAAAGGATACCGCCTCCAGCTTGACGACAACAGTGATTTTTCCAGCCCCTTGATTAATGTATTGTTGCCATTAAACCAGCTTTCTTATGAAGTTTCGCCCGGCCTGCTCTCGGGAGACATGATTTATCATTGGCGATTAAGGGCTGAAAACGGCTCTCTGGCTGGCGATTATGCCTTACGGAGGTTTGGCGTTTCCTTTTCTCCGGCCCTGAACCTGAGAGTGAACGACTCAAGGGGCCCGATTACGGTGAACTACAATAATTCTGTCACTCTTTCCTGGAATACTGCCGACTCAACAAGCTGTCTTGCTTCGGGAGATTGGAGCGGCGACAAAGGGGTTTCGGGATCTGAAATAATTAAAAATCTGACCAGCTCAAAGAAATTCAAGCTGACTTGCGCCGGCCTGGGCGGTTCAGACGAAGCCATGGTTGAAGTCGAGGTTTTGCCCTTGCCGACGCTTTTTCTAGATTTGAAAGCCGCTTTGGACGGCCAGGCTTGGCAAGAGGGATTGGCAGGGCAGATTCCTTTAAACGGAGCAGATGTCAGCCTGGTTGTTTCCGGGAATACCGTTGGCCCGATCACTTACAAGCTCGATTGCGCTTCAGACGGCATTTGGGACAAGGTTTTTCCCAAAGCGTCCGAGGATTCAATAATAATTTCTGATATTTGCGATTATTCTGTCTTGGGCACGTATTTACTTTGGGCGAGGGCGGAAAGGGGCGGTTTGGCCGCCGAGAAATCTTTGACAGTTTCTGCTTTTGCCGTTCCGGTTCTTGATTGGCAAGTCCTTTCTATTGATAGAAATCCTAAAACGTCCCTCAAGGCGGGTGACAGCGTTGTTTATGCTGCTAAGGTTGTTAATCGGGGTCCGGCTTCTATCCAAGAGTTTAAATATTACTGGCTGGCAGATTACATATCTCAAGTTTCCGGAAGATTACCGGGCTTAAAAGCCGGCGAAACAGCCACTGTTTTTTACCGAACGACTTTTCCAGCCGCGCCAAAAAAGATCGAGTTTCTTTTAGATCCCAACAACGAGATCCTTGAGGCGTCTAAATCTAACAATTCCTTGACCATTGGGTCTGGCGATTAAAATCTTTAGCAGTCACAGGCTAATATGTTTCAATACCTAGTTTTTGTCGGCGCTGCCGCCACTTTGTTTGGTGCTTTGGCCTATATAAAAGGAACTTTGGCCGGCCGGACAAAGCCGAATAGAATCACTTGGCTGATGTGGGCCGTCGCTCCTTTGATTGCTTTTGCCGCCGGTCTTTCTGACGGCGTTGGTTGGGCCATTTTGCCGGTTTTCACAGCCGGTTTTTTTCCTTTAATAATATTTCTAGTTTCTTTTGTTAACCCAAACGCTTATTGGAAACTTCAAATATTTGATTATATCTGCGGCCTTTTCTCAATTTTGGCTTTAGTTTTATGGGCTATTACCAAAAATCCAAATATCGCCATTGTTTTTGCTATTGTCAGCGATGCTTTCGCCGGGATGCCGACTTTAATTAAAGCCTGGCAACGTCCGGAAACAGAGTCAGGCCTTATTTATTTGACAAGCGCCTTCAGCGCTTTGACCGGCTTGATAGCGGTAAAAAATTGGATGTTTTCGGAATACGCTTTTAATATCTATCTTTTTTTAATTGGTGTTTTACTCACGGGCGCTGTATATCATAAAAGAATAATTCGTAAAACTTATGGCGGTTAAGCTTATTTATTTCGTTCATGGAACGACGACGGACAATGAAAAGGGTATTTCTTCGGGTTGGTATGATGTTGAGCTTTCCGAATTGGGAGTTCGGCAATCGATTGATTTGAAAGATAAAATTAAAGATAGGCGTTTTGATGTTGTCTTTTGTTCTGATCTGAAAAGAGCGGTTGAGTCGGCAAGATTGACTTTTGAGGGGACGGCGCCGATTGTTCAAGACAAAAGGTTGCGAGAGTGCAATTATGGCGATTATAATGCTAAACCGTCAACGATTGTCGAACCGATGCAGGAGAAATGCATTGTTGAAAAGTTTCCCGCAGGCGAAAGTTATGAAGACGTTAAAAGCCGGCTGGCTGATTTTCTCAATTTTCTGAAAGAAAATTATGACGGTAAGACCATTGCCATTGTCGCCCACAAAGCCCCGCAGCTCGCCTTAGATGTTTTGTTAAAAAATAAGACTTGGGAGCAGGCGTTTACCGAGGATTGGAGAAAAAGAAAGGCGCGGCAACCCGGCTGGGAGTATAACTTAGAATAAAATGATTTTAGTCACCACTTATATTAATCCCGATTTGGACGGATTTTCTGCGGCGATTGCCTATGCCGAATTTTTGAATAAAACCGGAAAACCCGCTACAGCGGGCTTTTTCGGCGAGTATCAGACAGAAGTGAAATTCGCTGCCCAAAAATTCGGAATTAATTTGCCTTCGTCTTTGGAGAATTATGGCGATTTTGAGCAAATTGTTTTGGTTGACGTCAGTGATTTGAAACGGTTGGATAAAAACATCGATCCGCAGAAAGTGATTGAGGTAATTGATCATCGCCAAGTTAATGATTTTACCACTTTTCCCAACGCCAAGTTTTTGGTGGAGACAATCGGCGCTTCGGCGACGTTGGTCGCGGAAAAAATCGCCAAAAGCGGCGTTGAGATTTCCAGCGAGGCGGCCAAATTACTCTCTGCGGCAATCGTTTATCACACTATTAATTTTCAGGCGCCCGACGCTATCCAGCGAGACAAAGACATTTTTGAATGGCTGAAAGGGAAATGCGATTTTCCAAAAAGTTTTCTCCAAGAGGTATTTTTGGCGAAGTCGGATTTGGTCGGAGAAAAACTGGGGCGGGCGATTGAAAACGATTTGAAGCAATTTGAGTTTGCCGGCAGAAAAGTCGTTATCGCCCAGTTAGAGATTGTTAACGGGGAGGTTTTGGTGCGAGATCGTGAACAAGAAATTATTGATAAGCTCGCAGAGCTTAAAAATAAATTGAAAACAGATTTTATTTTCCTTGTAATTATTGATTTGGAAAAATTAATTGATATTTTTGTCTGCGGGGAAGCGAAAACCCGAGATTTACTGAAAGCAGTTTCCGGCGTAGAGTTTAAGAATAACGTTGCCATAACTGAAAAATTGATTTTCAGGAAGGTTTTAGCCCTATATTTAAAAGAGCATTTTGAAAGGAAATAGGATGAAAACTAACAGATTTTTATACATTACTTCTTTGGCCGCGGCCGCCCTTGTTTTGAGATTTGTCTTTGTCGGATTTTTTGCTTACGACAACTTTTTCGTGAAGCTGGCCGCCGTCATAATAATCTTGGGAGCGGGCAGCGCTTTTGTTTTGAGGGGCACGGCCAAAGTCATTGAAGAGACAACCGAGGTGCTTTCGGAAAAAACCAAGCTGGCAGGCGGGCTCTTACAGTCGTTCGGCACCGCTTTCCCGGACATGGTCTTGGGCGTGATCGCCGCTTTGGTGAGTCTGCGCCTCAAGAACACTGATTATGCCCGGGCGGTCAATTTTGCCATCATTGCCGCGGCTACCACTTTTGGATCTAATATTTATAACATCGGGCACGCGGCCTGGTGCATTTTCAGGCAGAATCTGGCCAACGCCCAAAATAATGCGGTTTTAATGTTTCCTTTTTCCAAAAAAGGCGGAAGCGTCTTGCCCATAAATCAACACCATTTAAAGCCGAGTCTAGCCGAGTTTGACGTTGCCATAGATGTTTCCAACGCCCTGACTCTTTTGACCGCGGTCGTGGCCATGAGCATGGTTTTATTCGGCCAGATTAAAAATCCGCCCCCTGGTTTTGCCGGCGACCTTTACCAGCTGATAAAGCCGGTCGGCTTTGCGGTTTTCGCTCTGGCCGTGTTTGTGCTTTATCGTTTCCGCAAAAACAAGAGGCGGACAGATTCTAAAAGTGAGGAGGAGGAAAATTATTACCGGCACAGGTCAGCTTTCACGCTTTGGTCTAGTTTATTGGCAGCGGGAGCGACTATACTATTTGTGGCCGAGAGTATGGTCAGAGCGATTGAGGTTTTTTGTGAAATAACCGGCATTCCTTTTGTCATCGCCGGAGTTTTAGCCGGCGTCATCGGTTGCTTGGGCGAAATGATTGTCATCCATAATTTTTCCGTTAATCCTAAGGGCCGTTTGGGAGACGCGGTCGTGGGCGTGGCCATGGATAATATTGTCACTATCTTAGGCGCTTCTTTGGTGGCGATTATGGGCGGGATTTTTCTGGGAGGCAACGCTTTGATCTTGATTTTCGTCGTTATTCTGACTCTGAACACGGTTTTGATCTGGCAGATTTCCCGGCTCAAGAATTATTTCCTTGCCGCAACTTAAAGTGAAAAGCCTTTCTACAGTCAAAGTCGTAAATCTATTGAAGTTTCTTCGCGTCCATAGGGCGCTTAACTTTGTCCATGTTTTGATTGGCATGCTGGTGGTCAAAGGCGCAGATTTTGGCCTTCCCGACACCCTGCTTTTTCTAAAAGCCTGGCTGATTTTCTTTTTCCTTCTTTATTGCGGCTTGTACGGCTTTAACAATTATTTCGATGCAGAGGAGGACAAGAAAAATGGTTTAAAAAACGACCGGGTTTTTGCCCGCGGTCTGATCGGGGAAAAGACAGCCATGGCAGCGATTGTCCTTCTCATTACCGCCTCTTTTCTGGCGACTTGGCTGTTTTTGAGGCAGGCTCTGTGGTTTTGGTTTTTCTTTCTGATCGCCAACGTCCTACACACCCTGGTTCTCAAAAGAATAAATTTGTTTCTAGCCTATTTTGTCACCAGCATAACCCATCCGGCCAAATTCGCCTTGGGCCTTTTTCTCGCCGGCGGCAGGATTCTTGATTTCTGGCCGATTCTTTTGATGATTTGGATGGGATTGTTTTCCTGCCTGACTCTCAAGGTTGACCACGAAGAACCAGATTACAAAAAAAGCGGCCTTGGCCGCTGGCTGCGCTTAATCGGTCTTTCCGTCTGGCTGGCTTGCGGAATTCTCCTTTTATCAAGCAAAACCACTCTTTCTTTGGCCGCCGCCTACTATTTTTTGCATTACGGAGCGATCGTGGCCGGCTACTATCTGTTTTCAAAAGACGTCATTTCTTTTCCGAGAATAGGATAGGCAGGTCCGGCAGGGAAGCAAGGGTTCTTATGGTCGGGACCTTTGCCGGTTGTGTGTTAAAACGGTCTATCAGGAACGATTGGATTCCAAGACCAGAAAGCTTCTTGATCAGTTTTGGCTTGTTGTCGACAAAAATCACGTTTTCCAGGCCGCAGGAATCAACGATCTTTTTTACGAGCCTGAATTTCCGCCTCGAGAGGTAAAGGAGTTCGGGTTCAAAAAAGTTTATCAGGCCGGACAGCTTTAGTTTTATCATCTGTTTTTTGGGATTAGCTTCAGACCAAGCGCCGAGCTTTGCCGTATTTTTGAGAGCCTGCAGGGCCGGCAGAGCATCGGGGAAAAGAGCTTTTTGGTAATAGGCGGGGTCGAGAAAGGAACCTGTCAGCTGCGAGGCGTCGATCTTTTCCGGCGTGGTGGTGATAAAATGCCGCGCAGCTTTCAAATCCTTTTTCAGCGCCCGAAGAGAAAAACTAAAAAGATCTTTTTTAAGCTTTGCAAAAACCATTCTTTCGAACTTGCGGCAGTCAAAAAGGGTAAAATCGATGTCGAAAAATACGTATTTCATGTTCGGTTGAATAGATCATTTTAGCAAAAATCCGCAAAACTTTCTATGAGAAAAAATATGACAAAGTTGAAAATCCGGAGTATTATAAACTATGCAAATTAACTCATAAAAGATGGTCAAACGCGACGAAATAATAAAATTCATTTATCAAATCATTGGCAAGGGCCTGCTGGAAAAAGCGGCCAAGATTGACGAAGTCGCCAACGGCGTCCAGATTCTGGGCAAAGAGCAAGTCAACAGAGTTGCCTTGGGCGCCAGCTTGAACGAAGAGTTCTTAAAAGAAGCGGTGAAACGCGGCGCAGATTTTTGCATTTTTCATCATGGTTTTGACCCGAGAGTCTTCAAGTCGCGCTTTTCGCTTTCGGCGCAGAAAAGGCTGCGGCTTATTTTCAAAAACGACTTAACCATTGCCAGCTTTCATTTTTGTTTGGATGCTCATCCGCAAATCGGCAATAACGCCACGATCATCAAAAGATTGGGGGCGAAAATTATCGGTCAGTTCTGGGGAGAGGGTTGGGGTTTCGTCGCCAAATTTGCCAGACCGCAATCTTCGGCCGCGCTTAAAAACAAATGCGCTAAAATTTTTAATCACGAGATTTCCGCGTTTCTGGCTAATTCTAAACCGATCAAAACTATTGCCGTTGTTTCCGGCGGCGCTAAACCGAATGTTGAGAATGTGGCGGCAATGGAGGAGCAAGGAGTGGAGCTTTTTATCAGTGGAGAAACACACGAAGATTCTCCTCATAAAATGAAAGAATCAGGCATTAATTATTTTGTCTGCGGCCACTACAACACCGAGGTTTTCGGAATCCAGGAGCTTGGCAGAAGGATTAAAGCGAGATTCAAAGATCGCCTGAAGGTCGAGTTTATTGATATTCCTAACCCGATTTAGTGTTAAAATCTTTAATTTATGGAAGGAGTAGAAATAATCAAACTAAAGCTGGTTAAAAAAGACGCCAGGGGATCGACTTTTCAGTTTGATAACCGCAATTCTTCCAAGTTACTTTTGGCCAAAAGGAAAAAAGGAAGCGTAAGCGGTAGGCATTTTCATACGGGTAAGAGCCGGATGAAAAATCCTGAAACGATGGTAATTATAGACGGTAAATTTCAGATTGTCTTAAAGAATGTGAAAACCGGAGAACAATTCAGGAAAACCTGTGCCAGTCCAGTCATGTTTAAGATAGACCCATATATTTACCATGAGGTGCGGGCCTTAACAGATATTTTGTTGATTGACATGAACGCCATTAACGATGATAAGGGAGATACTGTTAGAGGTTTCCCAGCAAGAAATTAATATTGACTTATGCTCTCATTGACGACAGTCGTCAATGGACTACAAGAAATTGGTTATATTAGAAAATGGTCACTAATTTCAAATTTCTATTTTCTATTAACTATTTTCCATTTTCTTACTAGTTGCTTAACCAGGTTAAGCACACGTCCTATGCCTGACTTTTTTAAAGCGCTAAGTGTATCATATGTCATGAACCAGTACATGGGGTTGACAGAGTACTGTATATACATTAATGTGGAAGTATGGCAAACGTTAATTCTATTTCCGCAAGGAGAACGCAAATTTATTTGCCCGAAGAGATGTATTCGGCCTTAAAAAAAACTGCCAAGCAAAGAGGTTTATCTATGGCAGCGGTCATCAGAGGCGCTTTAAGAGCGAAGGTTTTTTCAATGAGCGAGAGGGAAAGCCAGAAGCACGATTGGGACGATTTGATGGGATTAGCGGGGATAATCAAGAGAGGCCCGCGGGATATGTCAGAAAATATAAGCAAATATATTAGCCGTCTCTACAAAAAATAACAAGATGGAAGCTGTTTTAGATACAAGCGGCTGGTATGCTTTTGTTTTGAAGCGAGATAAATTTCACGAGTTGGCGGTGAAGTTTTTGAATAGCCGGCCTTATTTAGTTTTACCCTATCCAGTTCTTGAAGAATTGATTGCTTTATTGCACCACAGAGAGGGGAAGCAGCTGACAATAAAGATTATTGATAAACTAAGGAATTCTCAGGCTGTCAAAATCGTTCATTTTGATGAAGAAAAAGAAAAACAGATATGGGAACACTACAAAAACATAGGGAGGCAAATTGACTATGTTGATGCGGCTGTTATTTTCCTTGCTCAAAAACTAGATTTACCGGTTTTCGGTTTCGATAAACACTTTAAAAATCTGCGCTTAAAACTCATTCCCTAATCTGGTTTAATCATGAAAAAGAATTACGCCGTCATTGACATTGGTACGCTCAAGGTAAAGTTTCTGATTGCCTCGGTTTCGGCCGTCGGGGATTTCAGGCAGGTTTATTTCTCCAACGAGCTGACTTGTTTTGGCGTGGGATTAGATGAGCATCAGGGCATGGTTCAGGAAAAATATATTGAAGCAACAATCCAGGAATTGCTTCACTGCAAGCAGTTGCTAAAGGATTATCAGGTGGATGGATTGAGGGTCGTCTCCACTCACGCGATGCGCCGGGCAAAAAATAAAGAAGAGATTATCGCCAGGATTTTAAAAGAAACCGGATTTGAAGTTGAGAACATTTCTCAAGACGAAGAAGCGAAATTGTTTTTCAAGGGCGTTATCAGCGGGTTTGAGACAGATAAAGATTATGCCATTGTTGACATGGGCGGCGGCTCGGTCCAGATTCTGGTCGGCAACAGGAAAGAACTGAAAAAAGCACATTTGATCCAAACCGGAGCCCAATTCCTCCACGACAATTTCACCACTAATCCTCACGAGGAAACCAGCCTTACCACGAAAGCTGATCTTGAAAGAATGCGCTGCTATATAGTTGAGCAGCTTTTGCCTCTCAGGGGCATTGGCGACCTGCCGCTTATTTACGGCTCTTCCAATATCATTGATTTAATGAAGGCGATGGGCATTCCGATGGAGGAAAACCCGGAATCAAAAACCCATCCTTATCTGACTTATTCCAAATACTTGGGAGAGTTTATAAGAAAAATTACCCCCTTGAACTACAGGGAAAGAGGAGAGAGGTTTCCTTTTCAGAAAGGTTATGTCTGGGGCATTGATAAGGCTTTCCTCAATATCATCACCATGGCCGAGTATTTTCCCAGCTCCTATATTATTCCCAGCAACGCTAACATCGCCTGGGGCCTGATTTATAATCTTGCCTCGGAGTCTTAAATATCCATAGGAATTATGATTGAAGTTGAGATAAGGGCCAAAGTCCAAGATTTTGAACCCGTAAAAAGACAGCTTAAAAGCCTGGAGGCAGAGCTTTTAAAAACGGAAAAACAGGTCGATCACATTTTCGGCAGAGCCAAAGACTTAGACGAAGAACATAAAATCATCGAGGGTCATTTTGTTGCCCGCATCAGAGAAAGAAACGACAAGATTTCGGTTGAATTCAAAGAGATCAGACGGACAGGGGCTGGCCTAGAATTCAGCTCTCCGCTTTCGAGTCTGGAGGCCGGCTTAAACTTCCTGGGAAAACTTGATTTTAAAAAAGCCTTTGTCGTTTCCAAGCTAAGGGAGATTTATAGGTATCAAGATTTTGAGATTTGCCTTGATGATGTTGACGGGCTTGGGCTTTTTCTTGAGATTGAGCATTCAGACAGGGAAGATAACGATAAAACAGAGGCTTTAAAAGAATGTCAGAGCTTGCTGAATTCGATTGCCCCAGGGGCCCTTATTGAGCCTAAAAAGTACGGCGACCTGATGCAAGAGGTGATAAATAAAGAGAATTCATGAAGAGAGAATTTTCCGCTGGCGGCATCGTATATAAAAAGATAGGAAGTGAAAGCGACGAGCTTTCATCCCGAGGCCGAGCCGAGGGAGAGGTTTTATGGCTGATTCGCCGGCCGACAGGCAGCCGCGGCTACCGAGGCAACCTTGGCTGGTCTTTTCCGAAAGGCTGGCCCGAACAGGGCGAAAGTCCAGAGGAAACGGCTCTCAGGGAAACCGCCGAGGAGGGCGGGGTCAGGGCAAAGATCGTCAAGCCGCTGCCCGAAGTCAAATTCTTTTTCAAAGATTACGAAACCGGCCAGACGATTGAGAAAACGGTCAGCTATTTTCTGATGGAGTGGCTTGAAGACCTGGCCGAGGGTTTTTGCTGGGAAACCAAGGAAGCCAGGTGGGTTGGCTTCAGAGAGGCGCAAAAACTCCTGGCTTACGAGAACGATAAAGAATTATTAAAACAAGCGGCGGAAAAAATTATCTCATAAAGATATTATGGAAACGCAGAATATTGAGCTTCATCGGGTAGTCGTCACCGCGATTATTCATAAAGACGGCAAGTTTTTGATTACTAAGCGTTCGCCCGAGAAAAAAGTTTGGCCTAACCGCTGGACCGTGCCCGGGGGAGGATTGGAAGCAGATGATTATATTCATACTCCGCCCACGACTTCTAACGGCATCTGGTATCGCGCCTTAGAAAACACTTTGCGCCGCGAAGTTAAGGAAGAAGTCGGCGTGGAAATGGGGAAGATTGATTACTTGCTTGATTTGGTGTTTATCCGGCCCGACAAGGTTCCGGTTCTAACTTTAAGTTTTTACTCGCCTTGGAAGTCCGGAGAAGTGGCGCTTAACAGCGAAAATGCGGATTACGCCTGGGTGGCTTATAAAAAAATAAAGGATTATGATTTAATTGAAGGCATTCCCGACGAGATCAAATTAGTTGACGAAATTTTAAAGAATAACAATTAAGGCACTATGGAAACTCTAATTGTCAAAATTAAAAAACCGGCAGAAATTAACTTTATCCTCGCCCAGTCGCATTTTATAAAGACGGTTGAGGATGTTCACGAGGCTTTGGCAGAGGCGGTGCCCGGCGCCAAGTTCGGATTGGCCTTTTGCGAGTCGTCGGGCGACCGGAAAATCCGTTTTTCCGGCACCGACCAGGAAATGATTGATTTGGCGGTGGAAAACGCCAAAAACCTGGGAGCCGGCCATTCACTTTTGATTTTTCTTAAAAATGTCTATCCGGTGAACGTTCTCAACCGTTTGAAGCAGGTTTCGGAAATTTGCCGCATTTTTTGCGCCACGGCTAATTCTGTTGAAGTAATAGTGGCTAGAACCGAGCAGGGAAATGGGATTTTGGGAGTAATAGACGGTGGATCCCCTTTGGGCGTGGAAAACGACGAAGAAAAAGAAAACCGCAAATCCTTATTAAGAAAATTTGGTTATAAGTTGTAAAAAATGATTTCTTCTCCTATTGATGATATTAAATCGCGGCTGGACGTGGTTGAGGTGATTTCCAGCTACATCAAGCTGCAAAAAACAGGAGCGAACTGGCGGGCGGTCTGCCCTTTTCATAGCGAGAAAACGCCGTCGTTTTTCGTTTCTCCGGCCCGTCAAATCTGGCATTGTTTTGGATGCGGTTCTGGCACCACTATCTTTGATTTTGTAATGAAAATAGAGGGTATAGAATTCGGCGACGCTTTGCGTCTGCTTGCCCAAAAAGCGGGCGTAGAATTAAAGCCATTTCATCCCGAGTCAAAAGAATTGGCCACGGCAAGAGTCCGGCTTTACGAGATTCTGGAACTGGCCTGCCAGTTTTTTGAAAAACAATTAGAAGGCAAGACCATTGGCGCTGAAGCGAGAAAATATCTTTTGGGCCGGAGCATTTCCGAAGAGTCAATTAAGAAATGGCGTTTGGGCTACAGCCCTGATGTCTGGCAGGGTTTGATTGATTTTTTGGCCAGCCGCGGTTACGGACAACCAGAGATAGAAAACGCGGGTTTGGCGATCAAAAAAGATGCAGGCGGTTTTTACGACCGTTTTCGCGGCCGGATTATGTTCCCCATTTTTGACATTAATTCCCAGGTGATCGGCTTTGGCGGCCGGGTTTTTGCCAAGAAAGACGAAAAGGAGATTGCCAAGTACATCAACACTCCGGCCACTCTGCTTTATGATAAGAGCCGCACTCTTTACGGCTTAGACAAGGGCAAAGTCGAGGTTCGCAAGAAAGACTTTTGCATCTTGGTCGAGGGCTACACCGACGCCATTCTTTCCCATCAGACAGGAATTATCAATGTCGTGGCCTCTTCGGGCACGGCCCTGACCCCTTGGCAGTTAAAGATCTTGAGGAGATATACTGAAAATCTTCACATCTCTTTTGATATGGACATCGCCGGCGACTCGGCCACCAAAAGGGGCATTGACCTGGCTTTGTCGCAAGGCTTCAATATTAAGGTCATTGTTCTGCCGGAAGGCAAAGATCCGGCCGAGTTGATCGCTAAAATCCCTCAGGCCTGGGAAAAGGCGATTCAAGAAGCCAAATCAATTCTTGAGTTCTATTTTGACAGCACTTTAGCCAAGTTCGACAAGAGCAAGGTCGAGGGCAAAAAAGAGATTTCCCGGATTATCCTGCCGGTGATCAAGAAAATCCCCAATAAGATTGAGCAGACTTTCTGGCTGCAGAGGCTGGCAAAAGAGATTAATGCCAGAGAAGAGGATTTGGCCGAGGAAATGGCCAAGGTAAGGCTCGAAGAAGACGTCCTGGGATTGGAGCCGGAAGAAATCATCAACCTGCCCCAGAGGACAAGGAGAGACTTGCTCGAAGAGAGGCTGATCACCCTTTTTATGAAGAGCCGGAAGAGCTGCGACAAGCTTTCGGTTGAGGACCTTGAGTTTTTGACGGAAGACTGCCGGAGGATCGTCTCTGTTTTCCAAGAAGCAGAGGATAATGAAGCGGCCATGAAAAAGCTCGACCAAAAAGATTCGGATAAGGCGAATTATCTTTTTTTGAAGACGGAGATGCTTGAGGAGATTTCCGAAAAGGACCAGGGCATTGATTTTAAGGATTGTTTGCGGGAGATTAAGAGCATGGAAATCAAATCAAAGCTGGAAAAGCTTTCCCAAGAGCTGAAGGCGGCCGAAAGCGAAAAAGACGCCAAAAAAATCAGCTCTTTGGTCAAGGAATTCCATCAAATAACAAAAAAGCTTTCAGAGATTTAAACCCCAAAACATGAGAAAGAAACATCGCCGGGCCATTATGGCCAAGAAAAAGCCAAAACGTTTTGAAAAAGCTAGGAAAGGGCCCAAAAAGCGCTTGTCCAAGGTAAAAAGGCGGAAGGCCAAAATAATAAAAGCGGTCGGGCTCGGCCGGCCGGCCAAGGTTTTTATCAAAGAGAAAGTCTCCGAGCTTCTGAACAAAGGCAAGGAAAGGGGCTTTGTCACTTATGACGAGATCCTCCATTACTTTCCCCGGGTGGAAATGGACGTTAAGGGGCTGGAAGCTTTTTATCAGGCTCTTCAGGACCAGGGCCTGGATTTGAAAGAATCCCAGGAGTTTCTGGATCTGGGAAAAGTCAAAGACAAAACAAAAAGGGTTTTTGAGGCCAAGCCCGATCCGATCCAGCTTTACCTGAAAGAGATCGGCAGAGTTTCTTTCTTGACTCCCGACGAGGAAAAGGAACTGGCCAAAAGGATCGAAAAAGGGGACGAGGAAGCAAAAAAAAGGCTGGCCCAGGCTAATTTAAGGCTGGTAGTTTCCATCGCCAAAAAGTACATCGGCCGGTCTCCGAATCTGACTTTTCTCGATCTAATTCAGGAAGGCAATCTCGGGTTATTCCGAGCAGTTGAGAAGTTTGACTGGAGAAAGGGCTATAAGTTCTCGACCTATGCCACCTGGTGGATCAGGCAGGCAATCACCCGGGCCTTGGCCGACCAGGCCAGAACCATCAGGATTCCGGTTCACATGGTCGAAACTATTTCCAAGTACGCCAAGGCGAAAAAGAGGCTTCTTCAAGACTTGGGCAGGGAGCCGATCGCAGAAGAGATTTCTGCCGAGATGGGCATTCCTTTGGGAAAAGTCTATCATTTGATGAAGATTTCTCAGGACACGATTTCCCTGGAGACTCCGGTCGGCGAGGATGATGAAGACAGCATTTTGGCGGAGTTCATCGAGGATCAAAAGGAAATCCCGCCCAACATTATGGCGGCCAGAACCTTATTAAGGGAAAGGCTGGAAAGCATTTTAGTTGATCTGACTCCGAGAGAGCAAAAGATCCTGGCGATGAGGTTTGGCCTAAAAGACGGGGTCAATCACACGCTTGAAGAGATCGGCAAGGAATTTGGAGTCACCAGAGAGAGGATCCGCCAGATTGAAGCCAAATCCTTAGAAAGAATCCGGGAGCACCGCAATTTAAAAAGGCTCAAAGGCTACTGATTTATAAGTATTTAGTATTTGGTATCTGGTATTTAGTATTGAGCAGGGCTTTTCAAAACCGCTGATTTGGATTACTGTATAAAAGAGATGGAAAGTTCTTTTGAGAATTAACAACATTCCGCAGTAGCTCAACGGTAGAGCGACTCCCTGTTAAGGAGTGGGTTGTAGGTTCGAATCCTACCTGCGGAGCCAACGTGCACGAACAGAGGCGAGAGCTTCTGTTTTTGCTTTATTTAAGGGCATTTTGTTCAGTTCTAACCCTATGTATTCCTTTTCCAACGCAGGATAATCATTATTAGTAGGTACGAACCACTCATTTGCTTCAATAAGGAGCTTTCCGCCGTTCATTATCGGCGTTTTTCCTAATGCCAATAAGATTTCTTTCTTCAGTTCTAACCCTTCTTTTCCTTTGGCTGTTATGAATGCTTTACGGGCGTAAGTAGCAAAGTTAAAAGTTTTTTCAGTAAGCTCCAACCATTTATCGGCCCGTGTCTCTGTTTCTCGCAAGTTTTCTTTAAGCTGGGAGATTCTACTTTGAAGTGTGTTTTTTTCTTTAATAAAAGTTTCGTCGTCAATAAGCTGGCGGTATCTCATTTTGGTAAGCTCATCCAGCTCCTTTTGTGTTTCCGTTAAGGTTTTGTGTTGCATTTCATAAATCTTTGATCTGTCTTCAATCTCGGTGTCATTTTTTTTGTTCAAACCTTCTAGCGCCCATTGTAAAAATTCCGGCAAAATAGTGTATTTTTCTATTTCTTTCTCAATAGATAACTCCAAATCATCAACCGAAATACTTTTTCTTTGATCGCACTTAATTTTTGTTGTTTTCCTTGTGCAATGATAATAGGTGTATTCTTTTATTTCACCAGTTTCTTTTATGAACTTTTTCTTTGTCTCGGCTGTATAAAGACAACCGCACACGCCACAACGAATTGAACCGGTAAAAGCAAACTCGTGATGTTTGGGTCTTGGTTTGCCCTTTCTGCCAAGAAGCATTTGTACTCGGTCATATTCTTCAAGTGTGATCATTTTATCGTGCTTGCCTTCATATTGAACCCCAGCATTTTCTATAATTCCGATATAAAATAAGCTCGTAAAGATTTTATAAATCCCACTTCGTGAAAGTGGACAGTCGCCGATCCGTTTGAACTTCCTTGTCCTAAAACCCCAATCATTGTTGGCAATATCCAAAATTTTGGGAGCAGTGTAGTTGCCGGTAAGCATTAAGTCCCACATTTTGCGGACAAGATTGAAACGCTCCGGATCTTTGATGATAATTTTATTTTCCTTGTCGTTGAGATAGCCGAGCGGCGCTATTCCTGTTTGCCACCCACTTTCCAATTTTCTCAACATTCCTCGTTTGGTGTTTTTGCTTAAATCCAAGACAAACTGATTTGCTGATCCGCTTTCTACGCTAAAAAGTAAAACGTTATCGTCGGGAAGATATTGTCTATCTATCGTTTGAAGCGATTTTAATGTGCCTTGTTGTAACAGCCATTGAAGTTTTCCGCTATCAATAGGGTTGCGAGAAAGGCGATTTATCTGCCAGCATAAAATACCTTCGGCTTCGCCGTTCTCAATCCTTTGTATCATTTCATCAAAAATTGGACGATTGTTTGGTTTTTTTGCCGACTTCGCCTCAATGTAAATTTTCTTAATATTTAAACCCAAATCTTGAGCTAATCTTTTTAGCCGGTCTGTCTGATCATCAATGGACTGCACCTGTCGATCTTCGCTCTCTGATGACTTTCTGGCGTAAAGAAAGTATTTAATTTTGTTGGTTTCTTGTTTCATAAAAACTTAAAGGGACGGCTACCGTTGCCTAATTACACTTTCCCGAAGGATTGCTTCATTAGAATAGCCGCCCCTTAAAGGCAACGAAGCAATAAAAAACTTCGGGTTTCATTGTAATATAGGCAACACCCTTATTATAAACCAAATCTAATAGTCAAGCAATTTTCCTTCAACCATTCCTTTATATCTTCTTTTTCTATATTCTAGATTCAAACATTTTCGACACCCGACATTCTTGGTTAATGGATGAACGTGCAAAACCCCCGATCGTTTACCGCACAAAGGACACTTAAACCAGAATCTAATGCCGTTATAACAAGTTTTAGAAGTAGTTAATTCTGTTTCTATTCCTGATATTTCTAATTCCGAAATCAAAATTAGCTCCTTCAATTTATTACGATAGACTTTCAAAAAATCTTCTATTCGTATTCTCCGGCATTCTTCAACCAAGTATTTTTTTCCTAAATCATTTGGGTTCAACGTTTTCATTTTGGTTTATATCCTGATTATTAGTCAGATTGACTTGCTGATTTTGAGACACGAATGCTGTTTTGGCTTTAATGTTTACCTCAATAAGCGGGGTCTTCATCTGATTAAGGACTGTTAAGGCTGTAATAAATTGTCTGCTGGCTCGGTCAATTTGCTTACTTATCATGGCGACATACCTAGTTTTGATGTCATTGATCGGCAGGCCAGGACCGCCTATATCATTATTTAACCTCCGTGAGTTATCAAGAATTCTGATGTAAGCATTGGTAATAATTCCAGCCAGTGCTTTTTCGGCGTACGTATTGCAATTGTAATCCTTTATTAAGTTGGTGCTGAATTCTTTCGCCAAACCCCGATATTCATGATTAAATGACTCCATAAGAACTACGTGAGTATCATTCTCTAGCGCTCTCATTATCTCCAAGGCCTTTGTACTTAATACTTCTCTTGCTTCTTTTTGCTCTTTTTCATTTCCGTGAAGGAACTTTGGTAAAGTATCACTACCTAACTCTTGAAGCATATAATGCAAATCTCCTTCCGCGTGGGCCATACTCAAGATCATGTTCTTAGCCTCTTCAGGCGTGTACTTATTTTGTATTGAGTTTTTCTTGCCAACTTCTAATTGTTTTTGTGATATTTCGGACATGATCTTTAGGGCTTGGTTTATAAACAACTCTACTACATCTTCTACATTATCGTTATTTTCCCGTTTAAATACGGAGTGTAGGTTTTGAGTGTAAGAGTTTTCTGGTGTAAGAAATCCTACACTGCCAATCTCTTACACTATATTTTCTACACCCTCCACTTCCTCTCTATTTGAGTTATTTTTCTCGCTTGGTGTAAGAAGTGTAGGTTCTGCTGCAAAATAGCGCTTGTAGATATTTTCAACCCTTTTTTTCTCGAAAAGATAATGAACCCCTTCTTTTGTTCTTGGTCTCTTCTCCGAAAAGAGATTAAAATTCTTGAGAGCCCATCCTACTTTTACGGCTCTTCGTATTGGGAGTTCACCAAATTGGAAAACATCCGGGTCCATATTCTCACCAATTTTTTTTGGAGAAAGTATTGTTTCTGTATCCCCATCTTGAAATCGACTTAGAATCCCTTTTATTACTTCTCTTTCAAACTCTGATGGTTCGTATTCAGAAAATTGATACTGCGAAAGAAAACGTCTCCTTGCCTCTTTTACCTCTTCTTCTCCTGCCTCAAGGCACTTCAGCATTGTCTCTAGGGGAAGCCATAACTCCAGCGTTCTACCAAACACCTCTGGATTAAGTTTGTATTGTGTCTTTAAAACTGAACATGTAGAGGAAGCTAATAGATGGTTTTCAATAAGGAACTTATAGATCCCGCCTCGTATCTCTTTCCAATTCTCATCTTCATTATCCGGGTCGGGAAAATTCTGAGCACTTCTTATAAGAGGAATAGTTAGAAATCTGTCTCGTAAATCTTCTGGGAGTTCCCGGATAGCCGCAAGGGCTTTCGGGCCATATGTTTCAAACTCCAACACCTCACGCTTATTTTTGTCGGGACTCATTATTCTTCTTTTGCCTCCCTTGCGCTTATATGAATCGGCAAGAATATCAAGAAGGTCCTCGTTTTTCTCCCGCCATAAAGAGTCTGCCTGGTCAATCAGATAGGTCCCCCGAAGCGAATCAACTGTATCACCAAGAGCGGGTAAACTTGGGCGTGCCTTTATCGCATTAAAGCAAAGTTGCTCCAGGAGGTTGAGAAATTGCGTCTTACCAGATCCTTTAGGTCCCTTGGGGAGAAGAAAGGGGTAGGCAGGGAATATGGGGAAGAAATAAGTACCGATAATCCAAGCGATAACAAGAGAGTAATCAATTTCTTTTTCAAGCTCAACGTATTTCTTTACTAGAATCTTAGTTTTTTCAAATAATTCCTTTGGCGTTGGTGTAATCCCTGTTTTTCCGCTTGAATAATCTTTTACAAATTCGTTCAACGCCTTCAATCCCCACCTTTCCTCAACTCTCATAAGTGTTTTGCCTTTTATTTCAAAGAAATATCGCTTGCCATCAATCTCGCACGAGTCTTCCCGCTCTACTCTAATGGTATCGTGTTTGACTACGAAAAATATATTTTCGTCTTTCCCTGTTTTGTTTTTGTAACGAAAACCAAGGATCAGAATACCATCTTTAATATCAAATGAGGGGTGGAGCATTTCCCCATCAAATCCCTCTACTGTATTTACATTTTGATTTTTCATATTAGTGCCTCCGGTCTCTGATTAGGGCCCTCGGCGGGAGGCACTATAGCACTTTCGCCAAGAACCCAAATCAGAAACAAAATTATTTTTTTAACGAATGATCTTTCTCCTTAAAAAGTCAGGCTAAGTAGTTGGAGGTAATTACACTTACACATCTTGTTTATAGGGGTTAAATGCCCTCTTAACTCATCTGGTGCGATTCTGACGCAAGGTTCTGGCTGACATACCACGTCATATCCTTTTCTTCCTCCGCAAGCTCAATTCCTTTCCTCCGACCCATAAGGAAAAGAGAAATTCTAACAGACGCTTTTTTCTCTGCCGGATTCATCTTCCCGAACCATTCTTCTACTGCTTGGATGATCCGATCTTGTCGCTGACTTGGCTTTCTTGGAAGTCTTCTCATGTAGGTTTTGTTAATTTTATAATTTGCCGGTTTTTTGGCGGTGTTTCCGTAATTGCTGGTATTCCGCCTCGGTCATTGGTTTGTAAATCAGTTCCACCAGACGAAGTAATTTTGTTCCGTTCTCAAGCGCTTCTTCACGGCTAATCACACGATTAAATCGTTTTTTAACAAGCTCTTGATATTTGGTTATCATTTCGTCTGAAGGCATGCTTATGTGTGATAAATTCTTGTTTTAATTTCCCTCAAAAAACCGAAAAAACTCAAAGGTTCAACCTTGAGCTGGTGCGTAAAATACAACTGTAATATCTCGTCCAATTGTTCGTTCCTACGAACGAGAAAAATTGCTCTCGGTTCGTTTCTATTTATTGCCTCTATTTGATAACCATAACAACAAAGTGCCGAGCACAATGCTATATCTGATGATTTGAAGTAATCTTTCTCTTGTAATATTTCTGTCATAGTAATTTGTTGTTAAGTTAATTTGTTGTCACGACCTTGCTGCTCTGGCAAAATAAAAAAGCCAAAGCGTATTCTGCTTTGACTTTAGATTATCAAATGGGGCTTATCCAACCGTCACATAAAACGTCACTCGATAAATCGTCAAGGTTGAGAGAGTTTGCTCCTGTATCTTCTCATGCGTAGTAATTTATTATGATGAACGCAACAACCTTCTGCGTCTTTTCGATCAGCTACAAAATATTTGTGGCAGTATTCACACTTTTTGGCCAGAGTAAAGTTGCTGACTAAATACTCAAAGAGGATAGAAATAGGTGGTTTATAGTTCAAGTATAAATCCTTGGCCCGTTCTTCTTCACTAGTTATTACGGGCAGCTTATTACTAAAATAATCTTTTATGATATTTTCTTGGAACATTCTCACGGGCCAATATCCATTGAGTTTCTTTTTTGTTTTCGAATAAGGTATGGTCCTATCCTGTTTTATCAAATTCTTTAGAAGCATGAATTTTCCCCAAATAGAACTAAATCCTAAAAAATAATTGTTTACTATTCCCTCATCGGGATCATCACCAAAGTCTCCATTGACGTCGTGTGGGATAAAATCAACGCCGTATTTTTGAACAAACCATATAATCCTGTTTATTTGTATCGGTGGAATATTTTCTTTGCCACTTAAGCGATTGCTTGTCCCATCCTTATTGAGTAAGTCTAGGTTGGTAAAATCAAAAAAGAGTACGGGAAGATTAAAATAGTTTCTTTTCTTGGTTAAAGTATAAACATAAAGATTTTTGTTGTGACGAGTTAATGGATATTTAACCCCTGCTTCTTTATCGTCTCCTAATAAAAAATCATATTTATGGAGAATTCGAGAATCGTTTTTGATCTCCACTATATTTTTATATGTAAAATAAGGGAACTTAATCTTGCTTATAGTGCCATCATTATCATAAAGCCAGTCCATAACCGCCTTCCTGTGTTTTTCTACTGTCCAATCGTCTACCCTAAATAATTTATAGTGAGTTGCTCGGAAAATAGTCAGAATATGTTTATTTACCCTAGGAAAATCCGGGGGAATATTTGAATTGTAGTAATTGATAAAATCTGTAATTTTCATTGTAATTTCCTTCTTTTTACCACTTTTTAAGTCATTTTTCAACCCTTATTTCAGCCTTGCCCTTTCCTTAAAATAGGACTAATCTGAAATCGACAACTGAATATATCGCCTAAACCCATATTCAACTATAGGCATGGCGTAAAACCTTTCACAGTATTAAGCTCCTAGTCAGAGCACTGTGAAAGGTCGTATACTGAAAGGTGTACGGGTCTCGCAAGAGATCGCTGGCTAGGAGCTTTATGTTTCCTGCCAACGAAAAATGAAGGGTTGACAATCTTGTGAAAATGATGTATTACTAAAAATCAAGGTTTACCTATTTTGTCGTAGATTATCAGCGATTATTACTATGAAAAAATTTAAAAAGCTTAGTTCGTTTCTTTCGGTCTGTTTAACTATTTTTGTTATTCTAGGCAACTTTAATTTGCCCGTTTTAGCTGTTGAAAAGAATGATGTTAACTTTGAGCGGGTCAGGACCGAAACTCCACTTGATAGTGGCGGAACGGCTTTTAATAAAATAAGCTTTTCACCCAAAGAGGTTAAAAGTTTATCTTCGGACTTGTCGATAACCAAAAAAGAAAAGATTGGGTTAGAAAAGTCTCAACAAGCAGAAGGAAAGAAAAAAGATTATGTAGAAGGTGAGATTTTAGTAAAGTATAAAAATAATAAGATTAATTTGAATACTTCTTTTGGTAGGGCCGCAGCTTTGAATTTTATTCGTTCTAAATCGTTGGAGAAAAAAGAAGATTTAAGAAAGATAAATGTCTCAGTTTTAAGAATTAAGGATGCTAAAACAGTTGAGCAGAAAATAGCCGAGTTAAAAAACGATCCTAACGTTGAGTATGCTCAACCGAATTTTCAATATTATCCTGCAGATATTAACACGAACGATACAAGCAGGGTCATTCTATGGGGATTAGATAATACAGGCCAGACAGTAGGTGGGACATATCCTGTTCATACTGGATTAGCTGACGCTGATATTGATGCGCCCGAGGCTTGGACAATAAATGAAGGCATAAATGCTTCTGTTATAGTGGCTGTGATTGATAGCGGTATTGCTTATAATCATCCTGATTTGGCTGCGAATATGTGGGATGGGACAAGCTGTAAAGATGAAAATGGCATTACTATAGCAGGAGGTTGTAACCACGGTTATGACTATGAAGATGGCGACAATACGCCGTTGCCCACTACCTCGTCTCACGGCACTCATATCGCTGGAACGATAGCTGCGGCCAAAAATAACAGCAAAGGCATTATCGGAGTAGCTCCAAATACAAAGATAATGGCATTAAAATCTTCTCTTACTACTACTGATAACGTAAAAAGTATAAATTTCGCCAGACAAAACGGAGCCAAGATTATAAATGCGAGTTGGTTGTGTTATGGTTCTGACCAAGGCGGAACTCACGCCGTGTGTGGAGGAAGTGGTGATTATAGAGATTCGGCTATGATGAGTGCAATCGAATCTTTCCCTGGGTTATTTATTACAGCTGCTGGAAACGGTGATGGAGATACTGATGATGGTGGAGACAACCATGACAATGGTCAAACTTTGCATTCTTATCCGTGTGACCATATGGCTAATAACATTATTTGCGTTGCCGCTACGGATCAAAACGATGCCTTGACTACATTTTCAGATTATGGTGCAACTTCTGTTGATGTTGGTGCTCCGGGGACGAATATTTATAGTACTGTTCCCCAAGAAACAACCGTCTTATTTGAAAACTTTGAAGGAGTAACGCCACCCGCCGTGCCAGCCTATCTTTTGCCTACTGGAGATTGGGGAACATATCCGTTAGATAGCGGTACTGTTTGGGGCAAAGTATTATATGGTGATGTAAAGAACATACCCTATGCACGGACAGCTAATTCTACCATTACCTCGCCAGCATATAATTTAAGTGCGGGTGGGGCGAATATAGATTTTTGGACCAGATGCGATACAGAATATAGTATAACCAGTTGGACTGACTATATGGCGTTGGAATTTAGTAATGATGGTGGAAGCACTTTTACTGAGATGTTAAAGTGGAACGAGCCTTCGATAGATTCGAATACGAACCCTTCTGGCAGTGCAGCATATCATTTTGAAAACTTGAGTATTCCAAGTCAATATTCAACTAGCAATTTTAAATTTAGATTCAGATGGGTAGCAAATGGGAACGCGGATACTGGCAACGGAGATGGTTGTTCGGTTGATGACATAAGAATTACCAAATATAGCGATGGTTCAGATGAGCAGTACGGTTATCTGAATGGTACTTCCATGGCTGCGCCACATGTTGCAGGTCTCGCGGCGTTGATAGGAGGATATAACCCTGGTCTCACATCATCACAAGTAAAAAATACAATTTTAACAACGGGCGACAGTTTAACGTCTTTATCTGGTAAAACCGTAACAGGTAAAAGAATCAATGCGCAAAAAGCCCTCCAAGCCGCTAACCCCGCCAAAGCAATCACTGCTTTTAGTTTCGCCACCCCAGCAACCACGGGTGTCATTAACGAAGCTGATCATACAATCGCAATCACCGTTCCATTCGGAACCAATGTCACTGCCCTTGTCCCAATAATCACAATTACAGGAGCTTCAGTAAGTCCGATTTCCGGCGCAGCTCAAGATTTCACGAGTCCAGTAACTTATACCGTTACTGCTGCTGATTCTTCTACCCAAGCTTATGTTGTGACTGTTACCGTTGCCGCTAATACCGTCTCTGGCAATATAACCGAAGATACGACTTGGACACTGGCCAATAGTCCTTATATTGTTACGGGCACCGTTCAAGTTTTAGAAGGGGCCACACTAACTATTGAGCCTGGGGTTACTGTAAAATTTAACACAAATACTGGTTTAAATATTGGCGGTGAATTAATTGCTTCAGGAACTATCGATAATATTATTATTTTTACTTCCAATTTATCAACACCAAAAGCGGGAGATTGGATTGGAATAAAGTTTTTTAACACCGCAACTGATGCCATTTTTGACGCAGACAACAACTATGTTGAAGGAAGTATTTTTAGATATTGCAATATAAATTATTCTGGGTATTCTGGTTCTTCACCCTGGGCTATCTATTCTGATAGCACATCTTTATTTATAGATAATAATATTATTGAAGATAACTATTATAAGGCTGTGTATATACTTGGTGCTCGTAGTAAGATAACAAATAATATAATAAAGAATAACTATTTAGCTTTTCCTGGGGATTGCGGTAATGGCATAGTAGAAATATATTCAAGTCAGAATATTGTAAAAGACAATACTATTACCAATAACGGAATAAATGGTTTTATAATATCTAATTCAAATAATAATATAGTGCAGAACAACTCATTTACGTATAATGCTTGCGGGATCAAATTATATGGAGCAAACAACATAATAAAAAACAATATTATGTCTCATAATAGTTTTGCAGGTATTGATTATTATGGAGGATCCGGTTCCGGCAATATTATTGAAGAAAACGATATAATAAATAATAATAATGTTGGGATATATATATATAAATATAATAGTTATGGTCTGGTTGACATATCGAACAATAATATCTATGGAAACACGAATTATAATTTAAGGATGGATGATAGTTCTGCCAATATTGATGCAATTAATAATTATTGGGGTATAACGGATAATGTATCAATATCAAATAAAATATATGATTATTATGATGATATTTCTTTGGGCAAAGTTATTTACGAACCATTTGCAACTGCTGAACTTGATTTTGACGATCAGACAGCACCAACATTGGCCGAAGTCACGTCTGTCTCAACTCCGACCAATGACAATACTCCTGATTATACGTTCAGTTCAGATGAAGCAGGGACTATTACTTATGATGGTTCCTGTTCCAGTTCAATTATCACAGCTATAGCAGGCAACAACACAATCAGTTTTAATGAATTAGATGATGATCTATATAGTGACTGCACAATAACCGTTACTGATACAGCTAGTAATGAAAGCGTACCATTAAATGTTTCAGCTTTTACAATTGACACAACCCCGCCAGAGATCAACCTAGACGGCGATGAAACAATAAACCTTACTGTGGGTGATTCTTACGATGAACTGGGGGCGACAGCCATTGATGACATTGAAGGCGACTTAACAAATTCTATTATTATTGGAGGTAACACCGTAGACACCAGCACTCCAGGAACTTACATCATAACTTACAATGTTTCAGATGCTGCTGGCAATCCGGCAGAAGAAATAACCAGAACAGTTAATGTAATCGCTAATCCCGACATTGCTGCCGTAGCCGCTGATAAAGCAGCATTAGTAGATGATTCCATCAAAGGAGCAAATCCTGATTTATCAAGTATTACAGTAGCCCTTACGAACCCGTTGCCATCACTTGGAGCTAGTGGGTCAACAATCTCTTGGTTATCAAGCAATCCAACCGTTGTTTCAAACGATGGACAAACAATCAGCAGGCCGGCTTTTGCAAGCGGAAATGCAGTCGTAACTCTAACAGCCGCTCTAGCCAAAGGCGTCGTATCTGATACAAAATCATTTTCATTAACAGTATTAAAATTGCCAGCAAGTACAGTAGCGACAATAAACTCTGCAACTTATACAGTAAGCTTAGGCGGAACAGCCACTGAAACTATTACCAATGTATCGTTTGGAACGACCAAAGCTACTTTCTTAGCTACTCTAATCAAAGGCGAGATTCATCAAACGTGGATTGATGCGGGCATAGCCGATACGGTAGTAACCGGCAACACATTAGTGGTCACGGCCCAAGACGGAACAACGGTAATCACTTATACAGTGACTGTAAATGCGGATATTCCCCAAGCACCGTATCAAGTTATCAATTTAGAGCCGGGATGGAATATCGTCTCAACCCCAAGGGTTTTGTCGAGTCATGAATTCTCTGTTGCTGAGACTTCAGACAACCTTGGTATTTATTTATTAAACCCCAATTCCGTTTCTGGCTGGCAGACAATGCAGGAAGCCGGTCAAAGCGAATTCCAACCCCTCTTTGCTTATTTTATTAATAATAAAACCAATCAAGTCCAGATCCTGAAACTGAAATATGATTTTAATCTATCGCCAGGACAAAGATTATTTCAAAGGATTCTCAATGGCGGGTGGAACGCCATTGGCGTAGCTTCTCCTGATTACGCTTTACAAAAAGGCGCTGCAAATATTGATACTAATAATATTAGTAAAATTTTTAGTTCTGTTGTTGATTCAGTCTCGCAAGTAATTGATTTTACTGCCGATCAATCAAGCCTGGATTCTGTAAAGATTGGAGATACCTGGAGCGTAAAAGTAGCTTCGGAAGCTGATAATTTAAATGATTTTAGAGAACTAAAGGGTTACGGCGTTTTTGTTACAGAAACAACCGATGATTATCACGGTTCACAAAACATAAACGATGGTTTTAAATTCTCAACCAGTGGCACTAATCCTAGTACGATAAATGCGGGTCCCGAGAACCAAACATTATTTAATTTTCAAGTCGATTCTCTATACGATGTCAATACCAACTCATTAACATTTTTGCATGACGGAACGGGAGATAAAAACAACATTAGCAACTTTAGATTATACGATACGGACAGCAATGCTTTATTAGGATCAGCGGCTTCCATCAACGAGAACAATAAAATCATTTTTTCGAACTTGATAACAAACCTTTCCTCAGGAGCCAAAAGAATAAAATTAGTGGCTGATGTCAATTCCACGGCCGTTGGAGGAAGAACTCATAAATTTACATTAGAAAATGCAACCCTAAACCACGATATCATTATAACTGGCTTACCAATTAGCAATACATTAACTGTTAATGCCATTACTGCAGCCGGAACTTTAAATATTGCTTTGGACTCTGCTACTAACCCGGCAGTCCAGAGTTATGTCTTGGGGACAACCAGCCGTTTGATTGCAGCTTTCAAATTCTCTACTGGTTCAACAGAAGGCGTAAGAGTGACTGAATTGACTCTTACCCAGGCAAGCACTAACGGAACCGCGACTGATATTTCCAATATCAACTTATACGATGGTTCAACCCTGATTGCTTCAGGATCTATGGTTGGTTCAACCGTAAAATTCGGTTCAAACACCATTGGCTGGGATTCAAGCGGTGGCTTGTTTGATATGGCGGCTTCTACCAACAAAGTGATTTCAGCCAAAGCTGACATTCCGTCAGGGGCAACCGCTGGAGCCAGCCGAATTGGCTTGAAAGTCAATGCCGCAGCTGATCTGAAAGCAGATGGCCTTACTTCTCAGTATGATTTACCGTCTGGTTCAGTGACTCTCGGCAGCCCGACGCCAACTGGCAACGGTCACACTATCGTAGGTTATGGAACTTTAGCAGTTTCTTTGGCGTCAACCACGCCGGCAGCTCAAACCTATATTAAAGGCGCGATCGCTAAAGTGTTCACGAAAATCAACTTTACTGCTGGCACGGGCGAAGATATTTTGATCTCCGCCGTGACCGTCAAGTCTTACGCCGCTTCGGGCACGAGCACAGCCACGGCTTCGGGCGACGTTACCAATGTCAAGCTGTTAAAGGAAGACGGCACTCAATTCGGTTCAACTGTCGCTGCTCCCAGCACAACCGAGTCGTTCTCGGGCAGCTTAACCGTGTCGGCCGGCAATACCGCCACCTTAACCGTGGTGGCCGATATTCCGACGACAACGGCTCTGGGCACTAACGGTGTCCACTTTGACGTAGCGGCAGCGACTGTGACTACGGACATCACTTCTACCGGCGTTTATTCCACAGCTGATATTACCGAAACCGGTTCGGCTCTCGGCAATCTGATGGTCGTGGGTACGGGCAGTTTGACTGTTTCCATCGCTTCCAGCCCGGCTGATCAGACGGCCATTCTTAACGCTACTGGCGTAACCTATGCTGGTTTCGTTTTGACGGCCGGCTCGGCCGAAGATATCCGGGTTAGCTCGATCAAGCTGACGAGAACGTCTTCGGGCACGGGTGCGGACGCGGATCTGTCCAACCTCGCCCTTTATTATGACTCGGCAGGCACCAGACTGACCGCTTACAAGTCCTTGAGTTCAGCCACGGTTACTTTCTCGGCTTCGGACTTCCTGAACTCCCTGGGCATTGACATTGCCAAGGGTCAACAGGTGGTCATTTACGCGAAAGCGGATGTGCCTTCCACCGCTACCAGCGGGCATATTAATGCCTTAGGTATCGACGTGGCCGGCAGTGTGACCGTGACTGGATTGACTTCAAATACCAACCCGACCGCGACTCTTAGCCCAACGACTGGCGTTAACTACGCTGTTACTGGTGCTGGAGAATACGAGGTGACTCTGACGACAGCCGGATCATTGACTTTAACAACCAATCCTGACACTCCGATCATTGCCACTCAGGCAGTCGGAGCCGAAGGACAGGGCAAGACTGCGGTAAACTTCACTAAACTCTTGTTTACGGCTGTTTACGAAGCAGTTGATATAAAGTCAATCATAGTTATTAGGTCAGGCGGTGCAGACGGAGACTTTTCCGCTGTCAAGATTTACGACGGGACAACCCAGGTCGATTCAACCGGATACCTTTCCGGCGGCACAGTCACATTCAATTTCCTTCCAGGAGCTTATGTGAGAGTGCCTAAGAACGCGACCAAGGTTTTGACTCTTGTTGGAAACTTGGCAGGCATTGGATCTACTAGCGGCGCTTCAAGCGGAGACGCTCCAAAGCTCTGCGTTGATTCAGACGGAACCACGAACTACTACATCACGGCTGAAGGAGCCGAGTCCAAGGGCTCTATCAGCGTTGCCGGCGGAACAGACCTTTGCGGCAGCGAGCAGATCTTTAGACAATCAGTTCCTACTTTAGCTGCTTCTTCTCTGCCTTCAACTCTGTTGAGTTCTGGCACAAAGACGCTCTACAAGTGGACTGTTTCTGCTGACGCAATCGGCAATATCGGCTGGAAAGCAATGATGTTCCACTTCTCTGGTTCCATTCACACTGACGCTACTACTGTTAGGACTATCGGTACGGATGACACAACCACGCCAGTTTACGATGGCATATACATGATTGTTGCTGGTGCTGCCACCAATCCTGACACCAAACTGATTGATGAATCTTCAATGAAGGTTTACAATTCAGCGACCAACACTCAAGTTGCCGGAGCCTGGCACTTCAGGACCGATACTGATGCCAATGGCGGAACTTACGCTGTTTTTGTCGCTACCAACGAAGAAGTGATAGCCTACGGAACAACCAACACCTATGAATTAAGAGGTGATCTGGCTTACGGCGGCTACACTGGTGACGCGGTTCTAGTAAGAGTGCCTGATTTGGCTTCATCGGTGGCAACTACCACCTATCTTCTAGCCTTCGGTACTGCCAACGCTGCGGACAGCGGCACTACAGGTACAACCGTTACCAAGTCATTTGCCTGGTCTGACAGATCAGCTGCCAGCCACGCGGTGACAACTTCTGACTGGTCAGACGACTACAAAGTTCCGAGCTTCCCGCTCTCAACTTTGACGCTCAGTAAGTAGCTCTCTAATCCATTGGGATTTATAGATATGAAATTAAAACTAATAAAATTATCAATTCTTGCATTAGGATTTTGGTTGTTACCAACCTTATCTTTGGCTGAGACCAGTTTTCCATCTTTTCCGATGGCTTTTTGGGGTGATGTCACTTTAAATAATCTTCCCTTGCCCGCCGGAACTGAAATTAGGGCTTATTGCGGTAACAATCTAATTGGAGAGATAACTATGATAGAGAGTGGGACATATGGTTACAATGAAGCCACAAAAAATAAATTATTAGTATCAAATTGTGACGGCGATATTCTTTTTAAATACTTGCTTTCGGGGGCTAGCGAGGCCTTGGCTGGTAGTCCGGAAATTAAATACGCTAATTTCGTATCAGGGGCTATCGTTCAAAAAGATTTGAGTTTTATTACCGTTCAGCCTGACGTTACACCTCCGGTCATTACTCTTCAGGGAATGAGCGTCATGGATATATACGTAGGATCAATATATGTTGATGCCGGAGCAACTGCTTTGGACAATGTTAACGGAAATATTACCTCGAATATCGTTATTCTAAATCCAGTCAACTCAACAACTATTGGAGCCTACGCAATTACTTACAATGTTTCAGATGCAGCGGGAAATCATGCTGTTCAGGTTGCCAGAACAGTTAATGTACTGCCTGTTTCCAGTTCTGCGCAATTACTCGGCGAGAATATAATTGTTAGCACAAACGCCCCAGAGATTTTAGTAGGCGACAATAATACCTCTAGTTCTGTTATTACAATTCCCGAAAGCGTGACCAACGCAACGATTAACGTAAACGCGCTTACAACGAGTACCGCGACTAGCGTAACGGCGATTATTCAAAGTGCAATTATCATTAACGCCTCTACAACTATCGGACCCGTGAAGGTAGAAATTCCGGCTGGCATCCAAGTAGTGGCTGGTACTTCAACTTGGAATGGAATCATTAACGTCCCGCAGGTTAAACCAAATTCTATGGTTACAGTTACGCCGGATAGTGGGAATACTGCCACCGTCTCCTCGGTTATAGAAATTGGATACGGCGATACTAAATTAACTTTCAATAAAGCCGTGCGGCTTGTTTTTTCCGGTCAGGCGAGCAAGGAAATTGGTTATTCAAGGGGCGGCGTTTTCACAAAAATAAATACAGTTTGCTCTGCGAATACGCAAGCCGCAGGCGATGCTCTGCCCGCCGAGGGAGACTGTAAAATTAGTATTAGTTCTGACTTGATCGTTTGGACCAAGCATTTCACAAGCTTCGTAACTTATACGCAGGCCGTGGTTCCATCTGGCGGCGGCGGTGGCGGTGGTGGCGGTGGTGGCGGTGGTGGAGGAGGAGGCGACTATACTGCTCCGACAATTAGTAATATAAGCGCAGCAAAAGGCGCAAATGAGGCAAGGATTACATGGACTACAAATGAACCCTCTATTTCTTGGATAGTTTACGGTATATCCACAAGCTACGGTTTAGAGGCAAAGACGACAACTTACAATACCTCTCACTCCCTAGTTTTGAGTAATCTTTCTCCCGATACTGTTTATCACTATTCAGTTAAATCAAAAGACAGTACTGGAAACATAGGTTCCTATACTGATAAAAGCTTTACTACGGCAAAAGAAGGTGGCATAAGCGGTATTGGCGATATGAACAATGATGGTAAAGTAAACAAATACGATTTCTCTTTAATGATGGCTAATTGGGGTAAAACAGGAACAAACATTTCTGATTTGAATAATAATGGTAAAGTCGATAAATATGATTTCGCTTTATTAATGTTAAATTGGAGCATATAAAAACATGAAAAACACTAAAACAAAATTTATATTATCAGCAATTATCTTTTTATCGATTGCTGGTTTTGTCGGAATAGTAGTTGCCGCGAGTTCTTCTCTATATGTCTCCCCAGCAAGTTTAACCAAAACCGCCGGGGATACTTTTAGCGTGTCCGTAGGAGTTGATGCTTCGGGAAGTAAGGTTTGCGCAGTTGAGGGTACATTAGTTTTTAACAATCTAACTTGCCAAAGCATAACTGTGGCAAGCGATGTCACCCCACAATCTTTGCCTACTTGTTCAAATCCTTACTTCTTACTTGGCGTGCCAAGTTGTACAACGGCAAACAAGGTATTGTTTACAGTGTCAGCCAGGGCAGGAAATGCCGGTACAGCCTCTATTAGCTTTACGGGCGTTGATATCATAGGTGAGGGTGTATCAGTCGGCTCAGTTTCAACAAGCGGAAACTACACGATTAATGCTGTTTCAACACCAATGCTTACTTCAACACCAACACCAACGCCCACGTCCACACCTGCATCTGTATTAACCCTAAAACCAACGCCAACGCCCACATCCATATCAACTCCGACACCAGAAATAACAACTTCAGAAACAGAACAACAACCGACGGAAATTCCCGCCGAGGTTCCTGCCGTTGAGAGTCCGAATCTTTTCCTCGCCGCTGTCAGTAGTTTTATAACACTTGGGACAGGAAATAATATTATTGGCATAATTGTTATACTTGCAATCGGTTTGATTATTTATTTGGCTTATTCCTATTTTGCGAAAAAGAAAAAATAGGGCGAAACAGTCTACATTTAAAAATTAACAATACACAATATGAAAAAATACATTATCGGAGGTTTATTTTCGTTAGCGATTTTATTAGGAGGACTCTCCTTTTTTGCAAGTACCGCAGAAGCGGCTCGTGTAAGAGGTTACTATAAGCCTAGCACGGGAACTTATGTTCAGCCTTATTACCGCTCAAGTCCCAACAGCACCAGATGGGATAATTACTCAACACAAGGCAATTACAACCCTTATACGGGAAAAAGAGGGTCTACAAGTCCATATAAAAGCTACAGAGGATGGTAATATACCTCTCTTAAGAGTGTTACTCCAACAAAGAACTCCCAATGCGGGAGTTTTTGTTTCTAAACAATAGTGAGTAGCGGGGTAGGGTAAATTAGGCTAAGATAAATTTATGAGAGAAAAAACTAAGAAAATCTTGATTCTTACGATAATTATCGGGGGGTTGCTTGTTCTCTACACTCCTACTCTTGCTCATCCGGGGAATACAGCCTCGGACGGTTGTCATTATTGTAGAACTAATTGTGATTATTGGGGGGTTGCTTGGAATCAAAGACATTGTCATGGTGGAAGCGATGATTCTATTGATAATTCTGGTATAAATTCAAATAAAGGTAATGATTACATCGATAGCCCTAATAAAGACTCAAGTAGTAATTTTAACTGGTGGATAGTAATTGGGATAGGATTTGTATGTTACATTATTTATAAAAAATAACCTTAATTCACATGACAAAGAAAACTAAAATAATTTTGGGGTGTGGAATATTTGCTGTGATTGTGATATTTGTCGGATACCTAATTTCCAGAAACTCAAAACCTTCTTATAACACCGAATACGGTGATTATGATTGTTCGGATTTCTCTACGCAGGAGGAAGCCCAGGCGTTTTTCATTAAGAACGGGGGGCCGAATAAGGATTATCATAACCTAGATAAGAATAAGGATGGTGTTGCGTGCGAGTCTCTGCCTTAAAACTTAAATCTAAATAAGTTTATGAAAGAAAAAATTAAAGCTATATTACTAATCCTGACACTCGTTGCGTTGTGGTGCACTCTTCCACAAAAAAACACCGTAATGGCTTATGGTGAATGCTCTGAATATGGATACATGGTCTATTATGAATCTTACACAAACACCTGCAAATGTATGAGTGGGTATGTATTCGGTAAAGATATTTTTGGGAATACATCGTGCGTATCAGCGGACCAATTATGTAGAGACAAATATGGAGTTATGTCTCGCTATGATAACCTCTATGGCGGATGTGAATGCTACATCGGATATGTATTAGGAGAAGATATTATCGGTAGAACTCAGTGCATTTCTGAAGATGAATGGTGCAGGAATAAATATGGCTTTAACTCCCGCTATAATAGTTTGACTGATAAGTGTGAGTGTTCGAGTGGCTATGAATTTTCTCTAAAATTTGGAGGAGGATTAGAGTGTAAATCTTGCTTTTCCAAATATGGACTTCATTCTTCGTATGATTATCTTTCAAAACAATGTGAGTGTAACGATGGTTATACTCTAGACGAGTCCAATCAATGCGTAGAGAAACAGAATAATGTATATTTTCTAGTAGAGAAACTAGATCTCAATAATCGAAAAGCTATTGTTAAAAGTGATTACGACTATAGAGAATACCTTATCAAATACGGATATGGATGCTACGATTTTTCCTTCGGACGATATGTAAACAACAAGATAGTTATCAATCTTGGAACAGATTTTGATCTAGATAGTTGGGACAAAATTGTCCTTCAAGACGATAGCGAAACATGTGATGTCATCAGCGTAAGCCGCACATTCGGTTCTAATAATATCTGTGATTATGGATATGTTTTAGACAATAATAGATGCGTAGAAGAGCCGCAAGAAACTATTGTATATACTATTCCAGAGAAATCCGTAACCTGTCCTCTCAATTCTTCCAAAGTTAATGGCGAATGCTTTTGTAATAATGGATACACAGCGAACAATGGTTTTTGTATAACATATACCCAAAGTTGCCAAGCAAAGTATGGTGCAAACTCATACGGCGACAAAAACTCTTGCACTTGCACTAGTGGGTATTCTATTTACAATAATCAGTGTATTTCAAGCACGGAATATTGCAGGTTAAGTTATGGAGATTATGCTCTTGTTAGAATGATAAATGGTATTTCTCATTGTGACTGCGATAGTGGATACGCTTGGAATTCAAATATAACAGCATGTATAAAAATAGAAGTGAAGCCGACAATGCCTCCAGTAGCCGCAAGTCCGTTGCCAGTCGTACAGAAAACAGATGTTTTGCAAAAAGAAGTACCACAAACTAATAATCCTACAGTAGGACAAGAAAAATTGGTCGTAGAAAGTGAACCAGCTGAAGAGGATATATCGACGCTTGCTAATTCTGTTATAGAAACCGCTCCTGAGAAAGTAGCTGAAACAACCAAGGAAAAACCCGAGCAGAGATTTTTTACCCGAATATTTGAGTCAATAAAAAGTTTCTTTTCGAGAATTTTTAAGAGGTAATCTTATGAAAGAAAAAGTCGGCAAAGTTATATTCATAATAATATTTTGGACTATTCTTTTTGGTCTTTTAGGCGGCCTTGATTTGATAAAAGACATGTTTTCTATCGGATTCCTTTGGGTTTTTATAATTGTAAGGCAGGGATTAATATTATTGCTTATAGTAGTTCCGCTCTATTTAATATTTAATATCTTAAAAAGTAAAAATGAAGCCCATGAAAGAAAAAATTAAGAAAATAATTACACTAATAGATAAACACAAATTAATTCTTGCAATAATTTTGGTTGGAGTAGGATTATTCTATTGGTACGATTTGAGGCCGATAGAAATAAGAAAAGAGTGTTTAAGAGTTATGGGAGAAAACCCAAACTTTGCATCTAAGAATCAGGCTGGAAAATATAGGGCTTGTTTAATAGAAAAAGGATTGGAGTGGTAATATTGATATAAATTAAAAATAAATAATTTGAATATGGATATAGAAACTCAAGATAACAAAAAGGGACTGATAATTTTAATAATCGTCATCGCAACAATCTGGATTTGGAATAATCATAAAACAATAACACGACTCGAGAATGATAATTATTATTTAGAAGGGGAATTAGACGATTGCCAAATAACTCTTCAAGAAGCTAACGATAATTCAGAATGGCAATTATACGATTACCAAATGGCTCTTCAAGAAGCCAATAATAATATAGAAGAAGTAAATTCGTATATTGAAGATGCTCAGGAATATGCGTGGAGTTCTTACGATGAAATGGGATGGGCCCTTGATAACCTAATGACTGTTGAAACGGTCTATGAACCATAATTTGTCAAAATCCCAATTTTCCTATAAGAGAGCTAAATAATAGTATTCTAGAAAACAGACTAGGGGATACCCCTCTATACACATAAACAGGTTCTAACGTCGTCCTGTAAGCAAAGACATCGGAGAGATATAGCAGGGTAGGGTAACAATCAATAAACTAGATCTGCCCTTGTGACCGCAGATCTGGTATGTAAATATACTCATTTTGTCGCTGGATAATAGTTCTAACGTTGTCTACGATGCGGAGCCAATGAAAATCGCCAAAAAGACGCCTGCCTACCGGTAGGCAGGGTTTTTTGGCAGGGGATTACTATCTACTGAAGCATTACGGCAGGTTGTCTTGACAAATGGTAGGATTGTTATAAAAATTAAATGTCTAAGAACATTCTATAGTTCTTGAGGAGGTAGGTCATGTTAAAATGTTTTTGGCTCGAGAGATGGGGAGGTGTTGATTTCCGCGGATTAAGACTTGGCTTTTGGCGAGCAATCACTCTCTGCTATTATGCCAGAAATAATGCCGAGGAAAAGGCAGAAAAATCAGAAATCCTCGGCAGTTTCGGCATCGCCCCAGAGAAAGTGGATGGAATCCACTTTAAATGGGGTGGCGGACAGCTGACGGTCAAACAAGCCATGACTGCGTGAAATCGAAGGAGCGATCGTGAAGACCGCTCCTTTCTATTTGCGTGACTGAATAAAGAAATTGCCAAAGAGGCGGTTTTTTGGTTGTTGAATAGGAGAAATACGGTATGTTGACGTTTACCTTATAATGCGGTATTAAACAGTCACCGAAAGGCTTTGCTCTTTTCGTAATCCTAGGTATACCTCAATGATCCCGGTGGCAGGAGAGAGGAGACACCGCCGGCAGACCTTTACATCGTGAGTCAGACATTGAGGGAGAATGGAGTAATTTGTGCCCTAGGGTACGTCCAGGGATACGTCTCGATTCGAACGAGATTTATCAAGGACCAACATAAAACCTATGCTTGCCTCTCCCCAGCAAAGGGGATAGTTGGGTAAGGATCTTGTTGCAACGACAAGATCCTTGCTATTTATAAAGACGGACAAGGTTTTAGCGTTGTCCAACCAGGGGAGCCAAAAAGTTCAAGGTTTTAGGTTTTTGTTTGACAATTTTTAAAGTTTGTGTAATATATAAATGTTGTTAAATGTTTTCTAGCCCTTTACTAAAGGAGAAATCTCATGGACATTCCAAAAGACAAGACCTATCCGGTTGACTCTGTACAATGTGATGGATGTGGAGGAAATGGATGCCAGGCATGTAATGATAGAGGATGGTTAACCCCCAAAGACCATCCCAACGGAAGAAGATGCATGAATCCAGCCTGCAATAAACCGCTTCATCCAACGCATGTCGCAGTTTACTGTTCCGATAAATGCGCTTTAGATGACGCATAAGGAACAAAGGCCCCTCCTCTTAATGTAGTTAAAGCTGCAAAGAGAGAGGGGGTTCTTTTTTTTATTCCCAAACAATAGTGAGTAGCATAGTGGGGTAAACTAAGCCAAAGCTAATAATTGCCTTACTTGACTAACAACAAGCTCGGGAGAAGGAAACGCTTTCTCCTAATTAAATGTTCGAAAGCTGTCTCGCTAAGCGAGCTGACAAAATCGCCTTTTATCCGCCAGTTGGCGGAGAGGTGGTTTTTTGATAGAATAAAGCCATTAATTAAGCAATAATAAATGTCTAAAAAAATCACCTTTGCCTTAATTATAACAGCCGTCATCATCGGAATAGGCTTTTGGTTTTATCAAACCCAAAAAGAACAAACTTGCGTGCTTTCGGGAGGAAGCATTAAGACATCATTGTGTTGCAATTCAACTAGCGATTTTCCGAATTCATGTTTAATCGGCGCCTGTGGTTGTTCGCCAACCAACAGTCATCAGGTAAAAAGCTGTGATTGCGGTGAAGATAAGTGTTTTAACGGGAATATTTGTATTCCGTTGCAAAACAGGTTCTAACCCCAGTAGTATCCCGCTTTCAGCGGGAACTACGGGGTTAAGCGTTGTCCAACCAGGGGAGTCAAGTTAGCGATTTTGTTTTCATTATCGTATAATACATAAATAATAATTCATAGTTAAAAATCATGTCTATTAAAAAATCATTTACAGAAGTTGTTTTGTTGTTTTATAGGGTTGTAAAAGCGCTTTTTATAACGATCCCATTACTGCTAGTCGCAGTTTTTATTTTCTCAGAGGGGCCTGAAAATGCCCTTGATATATTCCTGAAAAATGATGCTTATATCGTTTATGCGGTGATAGGATTGGTTGTGTACTCTATTCTTCTCAGCCGCATAAATCGCAGGATTTATATAATCCGGAATTCGTTGGACAGCATGGGAAACTCTTCATATACTTTCGAGGCCAATATTGTGAGCACATTGGGGAACCAGGCTGCAGGTTCCAATGCCCAGGACTTCTTTCCCGTTGCCTTTCCCACCGAAGAAGTCAATATCCGGGTCTATAGGGACGCCGAAGAATCCCTTGCCGATTATAAGACCTTTGATTTTGACTACACCAGCAAGACGAACCCGCTTCTGGAAAAAGAACTATTCTTGCAGCTGGAAAAAGTCTTGCAGACGCATAGGCTGATGCGCGCCACCAAGGATCCGCAAACCATCATCAGCATGGATTTCTTTATCGGTAAAAAGGAACAGTATACGCCGCCGACCACGGTTACCAGCACGGAAACAAAGTATGTCTGGACCACCGGCATGATCGGCTGGAATGTAGGCGGGTTCACTTCAGCGGTGCCGGTCATAAGCTCGCAGACGACGCCCGGCTACACCACAGTCAGTTATTACAGCAATATCAGGCTCAACTTTCTAAACCACGCCAAGTTAGTGAAAGGCGAAAAACTGGAAATCCCGCCATTGATCTGGGTTGGCGAAGCGGATCACGAAGGGCTTAATCCGGATATCCGCGGAATCGCACCGGTTATATTTGACGAGCTGATGGGCCAGTTTTCGGACCGAGCCGCCAAATCTTCCAAATGCTATGCGCGCCGCGTTCGTTACGGCGGGCTGGGGCTTGGGTTTAATCCTTCGGACTGGCGCGTCATCCGTTACGTAGAACCGTTTTCGGTGGCAGCAGAACAAGGCATAAAGTCCGGGGATGCCCTGATGAAAATCAATGGCAAGATTGCCAGCAACTGGCCCATTGTCAGCTATGGGCGCTCAGGCAATCAGTCGCTCTATCGTTCCAGGGATCCCTATTTCCAGTATGTCTTGTCTAACCATGGCGACTCGGATGTGGAACTGGTAATTCGATCTAAAACAGGAAAACTCTTCAGTAAAAGCGTTACCCTCCGAATGAAACCTCGCAACGAGGATCGTTACCTGTCCTGGAAGCCCAAAACAAAATGAAGTATTCGTCGAAGCATAAAGCCACATTTAAACACATTAATAAAATACTCACATGGCAAAAAGAGAAACGGGAATCGGAAAGCATAAAAAATCGCATTCTCACAAAACTAAAAAGCGCCTAGCGATAAAGCGGCTTATGCTTGAAGCTAGGGCAAACAAAAGAAAGCATAAATAACTAATATATAAACATATGGGAGATTTTAAAAGAGGCGGTGAGAAACGTTTCGGTGGCCATGGGGGCGGATTCGGCAGGCGAGGCGGATTTGGCGGGGGCAGAGATCGCGGCCCGGTTACCATACATCAAGCGATTTGCGACCAATGCGGAAAGCCATGCGAGGTGCCTTTCAGGCCGACTAGCGGCAAGCCAGTGTATTGCAATGCTTGTTTTGGAGGCAAAAAAGAAACCGGCAATAGGGGCGGGGATAGATTTCCGCAAAAGAGTTATGACAGCTACAAGGCTCCTCTCAAACCAGATTTTGGAGGTGACATTAGTAAAGGAAATAATGATGGGTTGAAAAAACAATTGGAAATATTGAATGTAAATATGGACCGGCTTATTAAAGCAATAGAAGCCATGGTTCCAGCCGTTAAAGCTAAAAAATCGGTTAAAAAGGTTTCCAAAAAGTAGGGAAGTTTCTTGGCCGGGCGGCCTGCCCCGTATACGCGCCACCATGACGCGAAGCTGTAAGCTTCGGGAATGGAAAGCGTTGTGCGGGGCCTGCCCCGTATACGCGCCACCACGACGCGAACCCGTAGGATTCGGGAGTGGAAAGCGTTATACGGGGTTTTTGCTATTGATTGAATATCTTGAGGAAAATATTCGCGACTGATCCAAGTAGGGAGTTCGGGCCGAATAAGCCGGCCGGAGGATTTTCGTTTGACGGAGGCGGATTTTCCGGAGGCGGAGGGTTTTCTATCGGTAGCTGCTGATTGGGAGGCATTGGAGAGTTAGGTTCTTCGGGTCGGGTCGGCCCTTCTGATTGCGGCCCGAAGTTTTGGCACTCTTGAGGATTATTCTCGCAAAAAGCCTGGCATTCGGTAGGGCTTTGGCAGCCCTGAGGCCCGGCCGGGCCATTAGGGCCGTCCGGGCCGGTTTGTCCTGGCGGCATCTGTCCCTGGCCTTCCTCTCCGGCCGGCGACCTCATCTTTTCAAAACAGGCGCGCATCTGGTCGTTGGTTTCTCTCGGCGGTAGCGCCTGGCCGCTCTTTATCTTTTCCACCATGTCGCTGCCCAGAACCGAGTTCAGGCAATCGAGCACGGCCGGCGGCGCCTGGTTCAGCGACTCCTGGAGCTTCTGCTTGCTTTCTTCCATTTGTCTTAGGTCTTCTTCCGGTATCATTCCGTTTTCTTTGGCAAAATTGAAACATGCTTCTTGATTATCAGGATTATTGCAGAACGCCTCGCATTCCTCCTTATTTTTGCAGCCGCCCGGGCCCTTGCCTTTTGTTTTGCGGGCCATTGCCGCGTCTTCTGAAGTCATAAAGCCAGCCGCTTCAGCAAAATTTATACATTCTTCAAAATGCTCTTCCTGGCCGCAATAAACATCGCATTCTTCTTTGCCTCGGCAATTAGGCGGCTTGATTCCTTTTTTGAGCGCCTGGAGCATTTTTTGGGAGTCGGCTTTTTCCTGCTCGGTCATAAAACCAGCTTCCATGGCAAAAGTCATGCAGACCTCCATATTGTCGGGCTCGCCGCAATATTTATCGCAGGCCTCTTTGCCTCGGCAGGGAGGCGGTTTTACGCCTTTTTTAATGGCGGCCAGCATTTTTTGAACGTTATTAAGCTCTTCGCCCTGGATAAAACCGGCTTCTATGCCGAAAGTAATGCATTCTTCCATATGTTCCGGTTGGTCGCAGTAAATATCGCATCGTTTTTTATTGCCGCAAGGAGGCGGATTGAAACCTCTTCTAATCGCGGCTTGGACTTTTCTCGCTTCTTCTAATTCTTCCGGCGGTATTAAGTTGTTTTCTTCAGCAAAAGAAATACATTCATCAATATGGTTCGTATTACTGCAATATTCTTCGCATTCTTCTTTTCCCTTGCATCCGCCCGGACCATTTTCATCAATTTTCAGAAAATTTTTAGCCGCATTGATTTCTCCTTCAGACATTAAATTGTTCTCTTGGGCAAAGTCCAAGCAGGCCTCCGCATTTCCCGGTTTGTCACAGTAAAAACGACAGTCAGTTTCATTTTTACAACCACCCAGTTCATTGACCGGATACTGGACGTTTATCGTTTTGGTTGTTTCTTCGGCAAATGTCCGGCCGGTTAAAACGGTTGAGCCGATTATTAAAAAACCTAGGATAATAAAACTGGCGAGATGTTTCGTTTTCATATTTTTATTCAAAGGGATTGATTTTAATATTTTTAAAAGGATTGAATTTATCGGCCGGGTTGATATCCGGTTTGTTTTCTAAAGGATTGACGCCCATCTCGGGCAAAACGCCTTTGAGCGCAGTCTCAATTATTTTGTTCGCCGTCTCGCCGGCTTTATTTATGGCGTTTTTGCCAGAGATGATTTTCCATTTATTCCAGATAAAATAACCGCCAACGCCGAACGCTATCAGTAAAACAATAGCGCCTAATAAAAAGAAAGTTTTTTTGTTCATATTTTTGAAGTTGTATATTCCTTTTATAATCATATACCAGTATGTCTATTAATTATATACCAGGAGCAGAGAAAAAACTATGTTAAAAACTGTAGCCATAGAACACATTGAAAACAAAGGAGGTCCGACCTCCCACGTTTTCTGATTTTATCGTCAAGGAGGAGCCTGCCCCGTACGCAACTCTGTCGCTGTGCGGGGTTTTGAGTTAATTTTGGGGTAAAATTGACGGGAAATTTATTTTAACATAGAGTGAAATAACGGAATGAGAATAAAAGACTTGCCAAAAATCGCCAAAGAAGCGCCTGCCTACCGGTAGGCAGGGTTTTTTGATAGAGTAAAGAATATGGAAATAGAATTAGAAAGAACCTTTTTGGCAAAGAGACTGCCGGAGGGTTTCGAAAAATCGAATTCAACAGAAATTATCGATATTTATATTCCCGCGTCTGCAGAACACCCTGTTTTGAGAATCAGGAAAAGAGGGGATAGTTTCGAGATGACCAAAAAGATGCCTTTGGCCGGCACTGATTCCTCGGAGCAGCACGAACAAACAATTTTCCTGTCAGAAACAGAGTATCAGGAACTCTCAAGGATTAAAGGGAAAAGATTCAGGAAAATCCGGCATTACTATAACTTCGAAAACCGAACCGCGGAAATTGATGTTTACAAAGACGATTTGGAGGGTCTGGTCGCGGTTGATTTTGAGTTTGACTCAAGCGAAAAGAAGAATAGTTTCCAAATGCCCGACTTTTGCCTGGCAGACGTTACCCAGGAAAAAGCTTTTGCCGGCGGCATATTGGCGGGCAAAGCGTACTCTGACATTGAACCGTTCCTGGCAAAGTACGGCTATCACAAAATTGTTTATCCTTAGTGAATATAGCTTTCCCTTGGATAAAAACAGCCGGATAATCGCCAAAGAGGCGCCTGCCTACCGGTAGGCAGGGTTTTTTGGTAGAATAAAAATGGAGAAAGAGAAAGAATCAAGATTGACAGCATTTCCACGGGCGCCCACGGCTTAGTTGACAAAAGCCTTAATATCTGTTATATTACTTAAGTTAGCGTAGCCAGTCATTTTTATAATAAGAGGTAATTTAATAAAAACATGACGAAAAAACTGAAATACGTATTTTTGTTTTTAGGTCTTTTACTCACAATCATCTTAATAACGGTGGGCATGAAATACTGGCCGGGAGCCCAGGAAGAGTCCAAGAAAGTCTCTTTAAGGCTAAAGTGGATTAACCAGGCTCAGTTCTCAGGTTTTTATATGGCAAATAAGCTTGGTTTCTATGCGGAAAATGGTTTGGACGTAGGGATTTATCCTGGGGGCCCTGATATTTCTCCGGTTCAGATGGTTGTCACCGGAGTGAATGATTTCGGCATTACGGGCGCAGATCAGATTCTGTTGGCTAGAGAAAAAGGAGTGCCGATAGTCGCCTTGGCGGTAATATACAAGCAATCTCCCGTGGCCATAGATAGGATCTCTAAAGGACAAAAACATTATTGCTCCCAAAGATCTTGAGGGGAAGAAAGTAGGAGTTGTCTACGGCCGAGACGAGGAAATTATTTATCGGGCCTTATTGGCGAAAGAGAATATTGATACTAAAAAAATCGAGGAGGTTCCGGTCATTGCCGGGATTTCCCAACTTACGACAGGACAGTTTGACGCCCAGGTACTTTATGAAATTAACGAGCCGATTCTGCTGGAGCAAGAAGGATTTGAGGTTAATTTGATAAAGCCCAGAGATTACGGAATTAATTTCTATGCCGATACCTTGTTCACGACGGAAAAAATGATCAAGGAGCGTCCAGAAGCAGTTAGAGCTTTTGTTCAGGCGACCATCAAAGGATGGGAAAGCGCTTTAGCCAATCCCACTGAAGCCATAGACGAGGTGATGCTGATGAATAATACCCTTGATAGGGAACACCAGACGAAATTCTTTGAGCTCAGCGTTCCTTTAATCAACGCCGGAGGGAAAATCGGCTATTCGGACAAAAATGTCTGGGAATCCATTCAGGAAATGTTATTGAACCAGGAAATAATGAAAAACCGAGTGGAGATAGACAAGGTTTTTACTAATGATTTTCTTGATTAGGCAATGGACTTTATTGAAGTTAAGTCTGTAACCAAAGAATACGCCAAAGGATTTTACGCCTTACAAGATTTGAATTTTTCTGTTGACGAAGGCGATTTTGTTTCTGTTGTCGGCCCGTTTGGCTGCGGCAAGACGACTCTTCTGAATCTTCTCGGAGGAGTAACGGAAGATTATTCCGGGACAATTAAGATAAAAGGAAAAGCCCCGAAAGAAGTGAAAAAGAACAGGAAAATAGGATATGTCTTCCAAAAGCCAACTCTTTTGCCCTGGCGGAATGTCATCCAAAATATTACCTTGCCTCAGGAAATTGCCGGAATTAAGGACGAGCAAAGAGCTTATCATTTATTGGAGAAAGTAAAGCTTGGTGGTCTTTCTCTAAAAATGCCTTACGAGTTATCCGGGGGCATGCAACAGCTGGTTTCTATTGTCAGAGCGCTGATTCTGGACCCGGATATTCTTTTGCTCGATGAACCATTTTCTTGTATTGACGAGATCAATCGCGCCAAAATGCACGATTATTTGCTGGAGATCCACGGTCAGACGAATAAGACTACCATAATGGTCACTCATTCGCTCGCCGAAGCAGTCTATCTGGCTGAAAAGGTGATAGTTTTAACCCCGAGGCCGTCTAAGGTCAAAAAAATATTTAGTATTGATTTCGAAAACAGGAATGAAGCGATTACCCTTTCTGAAAAATTCATCAATTACATTAAGATCATTAAACAGGAACTGATCAATGAATAAGGTTTTTCCGAAAATAATAAGTGTCGTCGTCTTTTTTCTGAGCTGGCATTTACTGGTGCAGTTTTTCAGCTTTCCCGCCTATATTTTGCCTTCGCCCCTTGAAGTTTTTAACGTTTTGATCGGAAACATCGAGATTATTTCTTTTAACGCGGTTATTACGTTTCTGGAATCCTTTACTGGTTTTTTATTAGCCAATCTGATCAGCATTCTGATTGCGCTTCTGATCGCTTTTCACAATAAATTGGAAGACGTTGTCATGCCGATAGCCATTGTTATCAAGACGATGCCGATTATTGCCATTGTCCCGCTTTTAATAATTTGGTTCGGACCGGGCGTCTTTTCTAAAATAGTGACGGCGATGCTGATCTGCTTTTTTCCGGCTCTGGTCAATGTTCTTCGGGGGATTAAGTGCTTGGATCGGGATTTGCTGGCGCTTTTTAGGGTTTATGCCGCTGACAGGAAACAGCTGACAAAGATGCTGATTCTGCCGGCGATAATGCCTTATCTATTTGCCGCTTTCAAGGTTTCAAGTTCTTTGTCGGTAATCGGGGCATTGGTCGGTGAATTCATCAGTTCCAATAAGGGCTTGGGTTTTCTGATAATCTCGAGTTATTATAATATGAATACCGCTTTAGTTCTTGCGGCCGTTGCCATTTCCAGCATAATGGGTCTTAGTTTTTACTACGCGATCAATTTTTTTGAAAAAAGGATGGTTTTGAAGTCAGAATTGATGGTATGAATAACTAACTAAAGCAAAGGAGGCTGATATGTTAGTCGTTGTCGTCGGCCGGTCAGGTGCCGGCAAAAGTACATTTGTCCAGGTGATGGGACTTTCCCCTGAGTGCCACTGTGTGCTCAGCAAACCTATGGTAGAGGAGGTGGGAAGGCGCGGGTTGAAAGTGACCCACGACAATATCCATGCCCTGGCAAAAGAATGGTATGGGAGAAACCGCATGTGGCAGGTAGAATACGTTCTGGCTGAACCGGAGAAAAGCCCTAAGCAATTTCTTGTTCTTGATGGGCTTCGCTACTGGTTCGAGCTGGAATACTTGCGAAAGCTTTTTCCCGACCTTCTTGTCGTCAAAGTCACCTCGACGCCTGACGATCGCTTCGAGCGGTTAAAGGTGAGAGGAAAGATTCCGTTAGGTACCAAGGAGGAATTCGAAAGGTTGGAGAATGACGAGTCGGTTGACATGGGTCTAGAACAAATCTTGGCCGCGGCAGACATCTCAGTGGAAAACATTGGCACACTGTCGCAGCTCCAGGAAAAGGCCCGGCGTTTCTCGTTTCTTCTCTGGCCGTTCATGACAGATTAGGCCTTGTCGGGGGAGAGACCTCTACCCCTCCCCCCGACCATATTTTAATATTAGAAAACCGAGAATATTAAATAACTTTGTATAAGAATGAGTCAGGAAGCAAAAGTAAAAACCGAGGACTTGCTATTGAAAACTCCTGATGTAGTGAATTACAGCACCAAGAATTATATTGAAGTCCAGCCGGGCGTAATGACGCCCTTGGTTGTAAATATTAAAAGCACGACAAAAGATTTTAAAGTCAGACGTTATTTAGCTGAACAATTAGCTTCTTTAGTAAGTCCTGAATCAGTCTGTATTTGTGGCATTGAAAGCGGGGCAAACTATTATGCTGCCGTTGTAGCCGATATTTTAAGAAAACCGCTGATTTTCTTCCGTAAAGAGTCAAAAGAATACGGTCTCGGCCATCGATTCGTCGGCAGTTTGCCGGATGCCAAGGGCAGTCTTGTCACGGTTATTGATGACGTTATCGGCGAAGGCAAAATCAGCACGGCCAATGTCGAGGAGTTGCAGGCAGCCGGCTATAACGCAGAAGTTTGCGCGATTTTCAGCTACCTGCCCCAGATGAAAGAGTTTATGACTAAACTGAGGATTGTTTATCTTTCTGATCTTGACGGGCTGTGCCAGGCCGGTTTGGAAAAAGGCATTTTCAACCATAAAGATGTAGAATTAATAAAACGGGAGTGCGCTTACTCCAGTAAATAAAAAATATGCCAGAAGAACAGAAATATTCAGTAGTCGTCAACGCCATTATTGTTAACAGGGAGAACAAGGTTCTCCTTGTTCAGCGTGGCTGGCAGGAAAAGCACGGTGCCGGCACCTGGTCGGTTCCTGGCGGTAAATTAGAGTTTACCGGCGTTGTCCACAACGCCTTGCAGGAGACTGCAAAAAAAGAGGCTTTAGAGGAAGCCGGGATTGAGATTGAGAATGAGATGGAGCTGATCGCCAACAATACCTTTGAGCATAATGAAGACAAATTACAGGTGATCGCCATGGTTTTTCTATGCCATTACAAATCAGGGGAGCCGAAAGTCACGGAAGAAACAGCTGACGTCAAATGGATAGGGCCGGAAGAAATTGACAGTTTTGATTTTCATAACATCAACGTTAAAAATTACGTTCTTAAAGCTTTTGAAAGACTAAACAGAAAATAATGGGAACAATAAAAACCGGTTCTCCTTGCCGGTTTTTATATTATGAGACTTCTAAGATTTTGACCCGGACTAGACCGCTAGACGTTCGCACCTTGTGCTCGCCCCGCGGTTTGTTCCAGATCGCTCCTCCGATCAGGGACTGGGACGAAAGGACAAGTACGTTGCCTATGGCGCCTCCGTCTTCTCTTTCGACGATAACGTAATCTCCTCTTTCTCCGTCGATAGAGAGATTAACCAGCGAACCGTCGCTAATAACCATAGACGATTCGTGGCCCTGCACAGAAGCGAGAACCCTGAGGCACCTTGCCAGATGCCGTTGGCTATCCTCAATAGCCCTTTCGACGTCGAGGTGGGTCTGGTCGTGCCAGCTGGTTCTCGGGCCTTCGCCATCCCTTTTATCATTGGCCAGTTCTTGAAGTCTTTGTTTGGTTTGTCCTATCTCTCTAGAGATAGTTTGAACAATCGTTTTTCTGTTCATTAGCGCCTCCTCCGCAATTCAGAAATTGTTTTGTTTCTTATCAGTATTAGCAGAATTTATTGTTTTTGTCTACCGAAATTAGTCCGGTCTTTTTCAGTCGTTTTTAGCCGGCAATGGCGGCTTGCCCCGCGGCGTCACGTTAAATGTGACTGCTCTGGGGTTTTGAGTTCATTTTCAACCGTTTTTCCCTCTTTGGCCGGCGTCTTTCAGAAGTTTTTCTAGCCGGGTTTTTCTTTGCCCGCGAAATGCCGTATAATGAAGCCAGTGTCTTAATCCTTTCACGGAAAGGAGGTGAAATATGGTTAAGATATCCAACCCCTACGGTTGGAAGGGAGCTGAGAAGGTTCTGGCTCACTTTGAGCCAGAACTACGCAAAAATCTTGGATCAAGCGTTATTGTCTGGCCCGTTACCACAGGATTAGCAATAGTGAGAAAAAGGACGCGGTTTAACCACGGCTATCTCATAAAGCTTATTGCTGGTCCTGAGAAAATAGAGGTTAGGGTCGTAAAATTAAAACAATACGATCTCAACCCGGAATTTACTGAACAAACCATAGAAATTGTTCAGCGAACAATAACAAAGCTTCTTTCCAACCACCACTAAAAGCTCGGCATAGCGTCATCAGTTCGTTGCCGCCGAGCTTTTCTTTTTAACAACACGGTACATAAGGCCTCGCCTTGCCTGAATTTCTGGGCGGTTGCTTGGCCGGGCCAAGCAACTAGTTACAGCCCACTTAAAGATTTTCCTCCTTCGCCCTGAGTTTATCGAAGGGCTTCGGCGGGACAAGGAAAATCGTCCCATTTGGCAAGCCAAAAGAATCGCCAATCCTTCGATGTGGCTCAGGCCTTCGGCTCTGAGGCTCAGGTTCGAAGAGACAAGAGAGCAGTTTTTTGATAGAATAAAAATACAATGAAAAAAACAAAGATAGCTCAACTAGCTCCGCTTTGGATTCCAGTACCACCGAAAACTTACGGCGGCATTGAGTTAGTATTATCTTTGCTTACTGAAGAATTAGTAGCGAGAGATTACGATATCACTCTTTTTGCTTCCGGCGATTCAAAAACATCGGCAAAATTAATTCCTTTAACAGAAAAAGGGATTTGGCTGCAAAAAGGATTGCGTAGTCCCCATGCTTATATTAGTCTGGCTCTTAAAAAAATCTCTAGCCAAATGCATCATTTTGATTTGATTCATAATCATTTTGATTTTTTTATGTTCCCTTTATCGCTGATTAATAATAAAACCAATAAAACTCCGATTTTAACTACGTTGCACCGACCATTAGATCCAGTCACCATCGAAGTTTTTAAATACTACAATAGCCAGATGAAATTTTGCGCTATTTCCCAAGACCAGCGTCAAAGCGCTGAAGAAAACAATATTCCAATAATTGATGTGGTTTATAACGGAATCAACCCAGCTGATTACACCTTTAATGAATCGCCGGAAGACTATTTTATCTATCTGGGCCGCTTGAATAAAGAAAAAGGCATTCTTCAAGCGCTGCAAATGGCCAAAGAAGCAGGGATTAAGCTAATAGTGGCTGGCAATATTGTTGGTGGCGAAGAATGGAATTATTTTTTACACGAAGTCCAACCGCATTTAAATGATGAAAATATTAAATTTGTCGGTCAAGTTGGTTTTGACGAAAAAGTCAAATTACTCAGCAAGGCAAAAGGGTTACTTTACCCAATTAACCGCCGGGAGCCTTTTGGACTTGTTATGATTGAAGCCATGGCCTGCGGCACGCCGGTGATTGCTTACCGCCGCGGCTCAGTGCCAGAAATAATTAAGGATAAGAAAACCGGTTTTATTGTCGGAACGAAAGAAGAAATGGTCAAAGCTATCAAAAAAATTGATACTATCAAGCGAAAAGATTGCCGCGCCCATGTTGAACAAAATTTCACCCTAAAGCAAATGGTTGATAAATATGAGGAAATTTACAAAAAACTGATTTAATTCATTTGTATGAAAAAATTGCGCATAGCCCAAATTGCTCCTCTTTGGATAACCATCCCGCCATTAAAATACGGGGGAATTGAAAGAATCGTTGCCATGCTTTGCGATGGTTTAGTAGATAAAGGGCATGAGGTAACGCTTTTTGCCTCACCCGGCTCAACGGCTAAAGGAAAACTAATCTCGGTTTTTGAAAAGCCTCTTCTTGACGCTAACATCGCCTGGTCAAATCCAATCTGGAACCTGCGCAATCTTTCTTTGGCTATAGAAATGGCTAATGCGGGCAAATTTGATATTATTCATTCTCATCTTGATCTTTGGGCGCTGTTTTTCCATAATCTGACAAAAACGCCGGTAATCCATACGATGCACAATCCCCTTTACAGAACCAACGCTGACGCAAACAAAGATGATCGTTTGCGCCTTTTTAGGGAAGAGGCAAAAAGAACAAATATCGTTTTTATCAGCCAGTCGGCCAAAGATCAGGCGATGCTGGAATTTCCGAAAAATCGGTCAAGAATTATTTATAATGGAATAGACTTATCGCATTTTAAATTCAATAAAAAAGGCGGTGATCATTTTGTCTGGATTGCTCGGATGAATAAACATAAAGGAGTGGAAAACGCCATTGCCGCGGCAGAAAAATTGGGCGTCAGATTACTTTTAGCCGGCAGAATTGACCCAACCCAAGTAGAATATTTTGATACGTATATCAAGCCGCACCTCAATGAAAAAATTAAATATGTCGGCGAGCTTACCGAGCAGCAGCTTTCTGATTTTTATGGTCCGGCCAAAGCCTGTCTGTATCCGATAGAATGGGAAGAGCCTTTTGGTTTAGTGGTGGCAGAATCAATGGCCTGCGGCACGCCGGTGATTGCTTACCGCCGCGGTTCGATGCCTGAGTTGATTGAAGATGGCAAAACCGGATTCGTTATCGACAGCAATATAGGTTTGTTGGTTGAAGCGATGAAGAAAGTTAATCAGATTAATCGGGCTTTAGCCAGAAAACGAGTCGAAGAAAGATTCAGCAAAGAAAGGATGGTTGATGATTACGAAAAAGCTTATTATGAATTATTATCATGAAAAAACTTAGAATTGCCACAATGGTTACCGGGCATTTCACTACTCCTCCGCCAAAAGGAATAGTTTACGCTCCTATGGACATTGCAGTGGAAGTAAGCGAGGGCTTGGTTAAAAAAGGACACGAAGTCGATTTTTACGGTCCCGAAGGAACAAAGGTTAAAGTAACCAATGTCGTTTCGGCTGGGCTGAAAGCGCTAAACCAGCCGGAAGGTGAAGCAATTACTAAGGGGCAAAATGTCGGTAACGCAGAAGTCAATAAGATTTTCAATCTTTGGGACCAATTTTTAATCGCTAAAATGTTTGAAGAGGCAGAAAAAGGTAAATATGATTTGCTTCATATTCACCCAGCCGATAGAGCCTTACCCTTAGCTCTGTCTCATCCAGAAACCCCGGTTTTTTATACACTTCATGACCCAATTTATTCTTGGAAGGCGGAGGTATTTTCTATGTTTGCCAGCCCAAATCAGCATTATATTTCTATCAGCGACGCCCAGCGCAAACCCGCCCCTAATTTAAATTATGCGGCTACCATTTATAACGGTATTGATTTGGACGCCTTTCCATTTTCCGAAAGCCATGACGATTATTTACTTTTTGCCGGTCGCCTTCAGCCGGAAAAGGGTCTGGCCGAGGCTGTCCAAATTGCAGGAATGGCCGGCGAAAAATTATTGATCATTGGCCCGCCGGTGACCGGAGAATACTGGGACAAAAAAATCGCTCCTTATCTCGGAGATAAAATTCAATATCTTGGTTTTATGCCGCGGCAAGAACTTTTTAAATATTATCAGCGAGCTAAAGCCACTCTTGTGCCGATCCAGTGGGAAGAACCGTTTGGCTTGATCTTGGCCGAATCTATGGCTTGCGGCACGCCCGTGATTGCCTTTGAAAGGGGATCTGTTCCCGAAATCGTCGTGGAAGGAAAAACAGGATTCATAATAAAAGATAATAATTTGGAAGCCATGGCCGGCGCAGTAAAAAAAATTGATAAAATCAAAAGGTTAGATTGCAGGAGGCACATTGAGAAAAATTTCAGCATTCAGCGCATGATAGACTATTACGAAGAAGTTTTTTTAAGAATCATTTCTTGAAATAGAGAGTAGCACGGTAGGGTAAAGTTTGATAAATTAAGTTTGCATCCGTAAATCTGGTATATAGATATACTCACTTTGCCCCTGGATGAAAGTTCGAAAATCGTCCCATCCGGGGAGCACCGATTTTTGCCCGAGAGTTTTTTCTCGGGCTTGCTTTCTAGTAAAAAAGGCGTATGATAAAAATAGAGACTCTGAGAGTTTTGGCCTACAAATAGTTGCCAGATTGGCATTAAGGAAAAGACTCAATAATGCTATTTGCGACTCACCGTTATTAGGAGTTGCTTTTTATCTACGAAACATGATTCCAAGATTCAAAAAGGCTCCAAAAGCTATAAACCAACACTTAAATAAAGAGCAGTTCTTAGAGGAGCACAACAGATTGTCTCCCGAAAACTTGAAAGCGACTATTCCTTTACTTTCTCGTTTTAGAGTAGAAAAAGCTTCGCTTTTTAAGAGCAATGATTGGCCTATAGACAAACTCAGGAGGCCATTTATTTTGTGGCTCACTTCTTCATCTTGGGGTAAAAAGAAAGCATAAATCTAGCTGAACAGATTATGAAAAACAAAAAGAGTAAAAATTATTGCAAGAGCAGAACAAGACGCAGGCGATTTTTAAAAAAACATCGGTAAATACGTTTTTATCATAAAATCGCCAATTAGGCGGTTTTTTGGTAGGATAAAGCCGACGAAAACTAAGGAGATAAAAATTAAGGTTTATGGCTGTTTTAATCAATTTTAAAATTTGCGACAATTCTAAAGATTGCAGCGGAATCGCAGTTTGTCCAATAAAAGCTTTTTATTGGGACAGGAAGAGAAGAACAATTGCGGTGGATAATAAGAAATGCAAAAGCTGCGGTCTCTGTGAAGAATCCTGTCCGGTTGGCGCCATTAGAGTAGCAAGAACGGCCGTAGATTATAAAAGAATAAAAAGCGAAATTGCCAGAGATCCGCGCCGGGTTTCGGATTTATTCATTGATCGGTACGGCAGCGAGCCGAAAAGCCCTGCTTTTATCATTCCGGCGGAAAAGTTTAAGATTCAAATTCTTGAATCGGTGCAGCCGGCGGTAGTTGAATTTTTCAATCACGATTCAATCAAATGCCTTTTACATTCAGTGCCGGTAAACGAGTTATTCAAAAACGTCAAAATCAAGTACCGGAAAATAGAGGTTCAGGAAAACGACGGATTATTGAGGCGATACAAAATCAAAAAATTGCCATCTTTGATATTTTTCAAAGACGGAGGAGTAGTCGGAAAAGTTGAAGGATATTACGGGATCGGAGACAAAAAAGAACTTCTAGAGAAAGTAAACAGGATTATTTCTAAAATCAAAAAATAAATCAGGATGTTCTTTGCCCGCAATCGCCAAAGAGGCGATTTTTTTTGATCTTGCGCTAAGCCCGATTTAGCACAACTTATAATATCTAAAGGAGCTTAGCTCCTTTAGAGTTAGTTTCTCCTTGGCTTAGCCAAGGAGAAAATTAGGGAGACACAGTTTTATTGTTCAGGGAGTTTGTGCGAAGCTTAGCTTCGCACAAGATCATTAGTTTTGATTGAAAACCCTCGGTTGAAAACAAAGGAGGTCCGACCTCCCACGTTTTCTGATTTTATCGTCAAGGAGGGGCGTGCCCCGTATATGCGCCACCACGACGCGAACCTGTAAGATTCGGGAGTGGAAAGCCTTGTACGGGGCCTGCCCCGTATATGCGCCACCATGACGCGAACCCGTAGGATTCGGGAGTGGAAAGCATTGTGTGGGGCCAGCCCCGTAGACAACTCTGTTGTTCTACGGGGTTTTGAGTTTACGGGGTTGACTTCAACTTCTGCATGATTTAAACTAAAGGTGACATTACGTGTAACCTTTAGGCGTATCTCTATAAAATCATGGAAAAAGCTGATATTTTGAGCATTTTAAGGTCGAACAACACCGTTTTCTCTTTTAAAGAGATACTTTTGTCGTCAGGCGAAACCAACCCTGCCTTATTGAGAAGGCGGATCAGTTATTACATTAAAAAAGGAGAGTTATATCCGGTTAGAAGGGGCATGTATGCTAAGGATAAGAATTACGAAAAACTGGAATTAGCGACAAAGATATTTAGTCCTTCGTATATCAGTTTTGAGACCGTTTTAGGTGGAGCGGGAGTGACTTTCCAGTTTTACGGCCAGATCTTCGTCGCTTCTTATCTGACAAGAGAAATAACGGCTGACGGTCAAGCTTATGCCTATAAAAAGATTAAGGATAAGATTTTAACCGATCCGGCCGGAATCGAAAAAAGAGACAACTATTCCATCGCTTTGCCGGAGCGCGCTTTTTTGGATGTCATCTATCTCTGCAAGGATTACCATTTTGATAATCTTTCCCCTTTAAATTGGAACAAGGTTTATGAAATCCTGCCAATCTATGGCGGCAATAAAAGAATGGAGAAAAAAGTCAAGCAATATTACCAATTGGCTCAAGACAAAATCAATTAAACCTATGTCGCTCAATATCGTCACACACAAAAATATTCTGATCAAGATACTGAAAGATATTTACACGGATCATGCGATCGGGCCGATTTTGGGCTTTAAAGGCGGTACGGCAGCCTATTTGTTCTACGGACTCGACCGTTTTTCCGTTGATTTGGATTTTGATTTGCTTGAAGAAAGCAAAGAAGATTTTGTTTTTGAAGAAGCGCGAAAGATCCTGGAGAAATACGGGGTCGTCAAAGAAGCCGGGAAAAAGCGCTTCAATCTGTCTTTCGTGCTTGCCTACAGCGATAAGACTCCGGCTGCCCAAAATATCAAAGTGGATATTAATCGCCGGGGATTCGGCTCAAAATATAAAGTGGAATCGTATCTGGGCATCTCCATGAAAGTCATGACGCAGGAGGATATGTTTGCCCATAAGCTTTGCGCTATGTACGAACGAATCACCAAAACCAACCGCGATATTTATGATGTCTGGTATTTCCTGGAAAAAAACTGGCCGGTTAATAAAGAAATCGTTGAAACGCGGACTGGAATGCCGTTTAAGAACTTTTTACAGAAGTGCATAGATCTTTTAGAAAAAACGGACAAGAGAAGTATTCTTGCCGGCATGGGTGAGCTTTTGAACGAAAAACAAAAAGACTGGGCCCGGGCCAAGCTCCGCACCGAGGCCATCTTCCAGCTGAAATTGAAGCTGGAGAGCGAAAACTGATTTCCAAAGATCTGCTTGATCCCGTAAAACAAGGCATTTAACCTCAAGGAAGAGAAATTGATCCAATTGACATTATTTTTCAGCCGGTTATATCGAAATACATGATTCATTTTTGGTACAATATGGTAAAAAAACTGAATCGGTTGGAAGTCGAAGGAAAATTTAGAAATAGTTCTGAAATTGCTTCAAAATTCCAATACTAACTTCAAAACCGAGCTGAAAAAACTCCTGCCGGCCAGCCATCAGATGATTCTAAAAGATTTCAAAAAAAACCTCACTCAAGAAATCAAAAAATATTTATAAAGAATTTATGAGAATAAAAGACCTGCCTAAAATTGAAAGGCCGAGAGAAAAGCCTGTGGGTGCTGGTCATAGAAAGCGACTGAGGGGTAGATTTTTACAGTCAGGACTCCATGGATTTCTTGATTATGAAATAGTGGAATTACTTTTGACCTTGGGTACTCCGCGGAAAGATTGCAAGCAAATGGCAAAAGAAGCAATTAAAATATTTAAAGGATTGCGCGGCGTACTTGATGCTTCGTTTGATGAACTACAGCAAATTAAAGGTATTGGTCCATCTAACACATTCGGTATAAAACTTTTTCAGGCGGTATCTGAACGCTTTGCTAAAGAACATATACCAGAAAAAGTTACGCTTAATTCATCAAAGGCCGTAGCTGATTTTTTACAAAAATCTATCGGTCGGGAAAAGAAAGAGCACTTTGTTATGTTGTCTCTCGATGCACATAATTATTTGATAAAAATCAGTAATATCTCGGTGGGCTCGCTTAATGCAAGTATTGTTCACCCCCGAGAAGTTTTTAAAGAAGCGATTCAATCCTCTGCTGCACAAATAATAATTGCCCATAACCATCCGTCAGGAAATTTAGAGGCTTCGCCAGAAGATATTGCATTGACAAGACGTCTAGAAGAGGCAGCTAAAATTTTTGGCATTGAACTTCTCGATCACATTATTGTTACTAGAGACAAATTTTATAGTCTAAAAGAACAAAATTTAATATAAATTTATGTCTGATATAAAAAAACTTACAGAAAAAATTATAAAATTTCGCAACGAGCGAGATTGGAAACAATTTCATAATCCAAAAGATGTCGCGCTTTCGCTTGTTCTTGAAGCTGGCGAGGTCGTGGAGCATTTTCAATGGAAAAATAAAGAGGAGATTGATAAGTATATTGGAACAAATAAAGCCGATATTGGTGAAGAATTGGCAGATGTTTTATATTGGGTTTTATTGATGAGCCATGATCTTAAAATTGATATTCTCGATGCGCTTGATAAAAAAATCAAAAAAAACGAAGAGAAATATCCGCTCAAAAAAGCAAAAGGGAAATATACTAAATACAACAGGCTTTAATTATGATTCTTTATGAAGAAACAATTGAGCGATTTAACGAAGATGTAATGCAGAATTGCATTGCGGATCGTGCGGCTGAAAAGTACCGAACATATTACAACCGAAATCCCGGTGAACCCGAGTATCGATCTTGGGCAATTTCGCTTGCAATCCTAAATAATAGCTTCCATTACGCTGGCCTTAAAGACAACCATATAATTGTCGAATATGAACTTCCTTATTCGTCGCGAAGAATTGATGTTTTACTTTTTGGGCATGACATAGATGGACAAGAAAATATTGTGATAGTGGAACTCAAACAATGGTCAAATCAACATGTGCAAGACGCCGAAACTGACGGTAATGTAATTGTTAATTATGGACAATTTAAGAAGGAACAACCACACCCCGCCCTACAAGTACAAGGATATTACTTCGGACTAAAGGATTTTCTTAAGATTTTTGAAGAAAACAACCCGCCAGAGTTAAGTGCATCTGCATATCTGCATAATTATTCAAAGAAAATAAATGCTATTCTTTTTTCTCCAGAATTTTCCAGAATAATTAAAATCTTTCCGCTATTTGCAAAGGAAGACGCCGTTGAATTAGGAAGATATTTAAAAAAACGACTTCAAGGTGGCAGGGGACAAATAATTTATGAGCGATTTGCAAGAAGTCCAATAGAGCCGTCTAAGAAATTACTTGATCATACATCAGAGATGATAAATAAGAGGCAAATTTTTAATTTAATCGATGAGCAAATTGCTGCTTATAATGCGATAATGCACAAAGTTAAGCAGCTTGCGAAAACAAAACAAAAATCAGTAGTAATAGTAAAAGGTGGGCCCGGTACCGGTAAGTCAGTTATTGCGCTCGAGGTAATGGGAGAACTTCTAAGAAAAGGTATAAAAGTTATGCATGCTACTGGTTCGTCCGCATTTACCAATACTCTCAAAAAAATAGTTGGGGGAGAGAGGGGAAAAAACCTTTTTAAATTTTTCTTTAATTTTACAAAAGAACCAGATAATTCTATCGACATATTGATTTGCGACGAAGCTCATCGTGTTCGCAAGGATAGTAACGACTATGGAGTGCCATTTAAATTTAAGTCAAAAAACCCGCAGATAGATGATTTGATAAGACCGGCGAAATTAAGCATTTTCTTTATAGATGAGTATCAAATTGTACGGCCGAGTGAAGTTGGCAGCATTGCGATGATCAAGGAAACTGCTAGGCGTTTTGGTATAGATAATAAAAATATAGCTGAGTTCGAATTAAAAACTCAATTTAGATGTTCCGGCTCTGACGCTTATCTGCAATGGCTAGATAATATTTTAGAAATTCAAGATACGGAAATTACAGAATTTGATACAAGAATGGAATTCCGCATTTTCAATAACCCATCAGATATGATGGCTGAAATTAGAAAACGAAATAAAGAAAAACCAAACTCGGCTCGTATAGCGGCTGGATTTTGTTGGCCTTGGAGCAGCCCCAATTTAGATGGTTCGTTGGTAAACGATGTAAAAATCGGGAGTTTTGAAATGCCCTGGGAGAAAAAAGACCAGTTTTGGAAGTGGGCCACAGATAATTCGGGTATGGAACAAGTCGGTACTGTGTATACGGCACAAGGTTTTGAATTCGATTATATCGCCGTAATTTTCGGCAAAGATTTAGTTTTCGATCCAGTTGCAAATAAGTGGCGGGCGGTTCCAGAGAATTCTTATGATACGCAAGTGAAACGCAATAATCCAAACCTTACGAATCACTTAAAAAACGTTTATCGCGTACTTTTTTCCAGAGCCCATAAAGGCGTGTACGTTTATTTTATGGATAAAGATACAGAGAAGTATTTTAGGAGTCATTTACCAGAAATTAAACAAGCAATCCAAAGTTCGCGAATACGAAAAACAAATTGACCAAATGGTTTATAAACTCTACAGCCTCACCCCGGAGGAAATAAAAATTGTTGAAGAACAAAAATGAAGATCAAGAAATTCACAATACAGAACTTTAAATGCCTAGGTCCAGACCCAATTGACTTTGATTTTTCGGACGATATTTTAGTATTAATAGGGGAGAATAACGTTGGAAAGTCTTCTGTCCTTAAAGCTCTAGATATTTATTTTTCTGGCACAAAGACGATGCCGGTAGAATACTTCTTTAATAAACAAAATGATCAAACCCATGCTGTCGTGATTACAGTTGTGTTTAATAATCTTACTAATAGAGATAAAGTCCATCTGGCAATATCGCCATATATTTCACAAGAGGACAAAGAAGATGTGTGGATTTTAAGAAAGTCTTATTACTATTTGGAAGATGGTAGTGCTCAATGTGATTATATCGCGATCGTGAATGGCGAAGAAAAAAGAAATCCAACCGGCCGGCCTCAAAACTGCGACGATCTTTTTACTGATGAAAAAATGCAGAAAATTTATATTGAGGCTATAAAAAGTATATCTGATGTGACAGAAGGCAACACGAAAGCCGTTTTCGGCCAGTTGTTTAATCTAATTTTGCGTAACGATCTTGAAAAAACACCACAATTCAAAGAGTTGTTAGGTGCGTTCCAAAAATATGCAGCACTTTTTAAGGGGGGAACACAGCTTCCTAAAATCAAGGAAATAGAAGGGAAAATTACAGAGAGGTTATCGCGAATTATCCCTGCTAAAAGTTTGATAGATGCCGAGGTGCCTAAAGTCGAAAAAATTCTGCCGACTCCGAATATTCTTGCAAACGATGGAAGAGAAATTACTACAAGTCCAGAAGAACAGGGTCACGGTTTTCAAAGAGCACTTATCTTTGCACTCTTGGAACTCCTTGCCGAAACCAAAAGCCCCGCTTCTAAAGAAATCGGTCCTCGTAATCTCCTGATGATCGAGGAGCCAGAGATATATATGCATCCACAAATGATTAGGAAAATTACTAATACTTTATACGAAATTGCTGAAGAAGGAAAAGCGCAAGTAATTTTAACAACACATTCTCCCTTTTTAATTCGTATAGTAGACAAAAAGAAAGCCCTCATTCGTTTTGTGCGGACATCAGAAAATCACTTGAAAACTTTTCAGCAGAGCGAAGAAATATTCACTGGCGGAAATAGAGAAGAAGCAAAAGAAAGATTGCAGATGATTATACGCTTTGATCCTGCAGTGAACGAATTATTTTTCGCAAGAAGAGTTGTCTTATTAGAAGGAGATAGTGAATTTGTCACCCTTAAAGAGGGCGGAGAGTTTATGAATGTTTTAAGTGAAGAGACTAATCTTCATAAAAAAGAAGATACAACTCTTATAAATTGTCGCGGTAGGGATTTTATTCCCTTGTTTCAAAAAGTTCTTAATCACTTTCAGATAGATTATGTTGTTATTCATGATACAGAAGGTCAGGATTTGAATTCAGGAGCCAATGGAAAAATTTTAGAATTATTGAATAACCAAGAAACTAGAAGAAAGACATTTTCGCCAAATATCGAAACATACCTTGGTATTCAAATCTCTAGTCGTGATAATAAACCACTGAAGGTCGCTGAAAAAATAAAAGAACTAAATCGGAATAGACAACTCGAAAACAAAATCGGCGATTATATTAAATTTGCTTATAATATTTGAACTCAAAGAGAAAATTAGGAAGCTGACGAAAATAAAAATATGAAAAATATTAAAATTCAAAGAATAATTTCCATCGCAAAAGACGTTTATAAGAATCTTGGTTCTGGTTTTTCAGAAGATGTTTATGATAAAGCGATGCAGGTTGGGCTGCGCCTTGCAAAAATAAAATATGAGAGCCAAAAGGTGGTAGAACTTAAATATAGAGAGTATTATGTGGGCGAAGGATATCCGGATATAATTGTTCATTTTGGCCAGGAAAAAATAATCTTGGAGTTGAAGGCAGTCGGCGGCAGTTTGGGTTTGTCGGAAGAACAACAGATTAAGAATTACATGAAGATTTTAAAGATCAGAAACGGTCTTTTGATCAATTTTCAACAACCGAAAAAAGAAGGCAAAACACAATTAGAAATTCGTGAGATTACACTTTAATCAAAATTTAGGACGAAATAAAGGAAAGTTTTATGAAGAACATAAATCACGCACAATTTAAAAAAATGATTTCTGAGGTTCCCTCAACAACATTGGAAGATATTAGTATTTTATTGCCAGACGAGTATTTTGAATGTAAATTATCTAAAATAACCAGTAAAGAAAGGTTAAAAACAATGTTTTTGGGTTTGAATCGTAGTTTGCCTAATCTATATCGTTTAGAGTTGGATAATATGAGGCATCCTATTTTGGCCTTGATAGGAAATTTTAAAAGCAAAAACATTAGAGAAAAATTAAAGGGAAGCTATCTATCTGATTTTATAAAGCATTCAATCCTCAGGAAGTTTTTAGAAAGAGATAAATATACTAACTCAGGAGAGGTATATGCGGTTGTTAGGGCAAATCCCGAAATCTTAGAAAAGTGCGGGGAGGCTTTACTCAAAGAGATAGCTGTTTTCCAGATAAAAACAGTTTTTTGTTTTGGAGGTACAACATATTATTTTATTAAAAAATTCTTTAAAGATTACTATTCGGTTAAATTAAATGAAATAAATTCAAAAAGATTTTCTGTAAAAATAGATAATCGAATGATTAATTTTGTACAACTGACTCATTACAGCGGGAGAGCTTACGGGGCAAAAGAAAAAATTGAAAATGAGCTTAGGGATTATTACAAAGATAAATCATTAACGTTTTATGTTTAAAATTTAAATCTTCATTTTGCGTGACTGATAAAAGACGAGATAAATAGTCCGTATTGAATCATTTAGAAATAATCTAAAAGGAGAAAAGGGGTCAGGTACCTTTTATTATCCGTCCCGAGTTTGTCGAGGGACTTCGGAAGTGCGTGGCGGAAATGAGTCGTCCTCCGGGCGCCTCGGAGAACGCAAAACAAAAAGAGGGAATTAATTGAGAAACCCCAGTAGCAGTCCCGCTAAAAGCGGGACGCTACGGGGCAGGTAAAATTATGGAGAAAGAAGAAAATAATTACGCGTTTATAGACGGCAATAACTTATACCGCGGAGTAAATAATTCTGGCTGGAAGATTGATTTTTCCAGATTCAGAAAGTGGCTAAAGGACAAATATGGAGTAGATAGAGCTTATTATTTTATTGGTTTAATCCCTAAGGAAAAAGACATGTATGAGGCGCTGCAAAAGGCCGGATTTACTCTGATTTTTAAAGAAGTGGTTTATGACGGAGAAGGCAAACCAAAGGGTAATTGCGATGCCGATTTAGTTTTACGGGCAGCTAGGGATGTTTATGAAAATTCTTGCGAAAAACTAGTGTTAGTTACCAGCGACGGAGATTACGCCGGTTTGGTAAAATTTTTGCAAGAAAAAAATAAACTGAGAATCATACTTTCCCCAAGTATTCAAAAAAGATGTTCAATATTATTAAAAAGAACCAACGCGCCAATCACTTATCTGAATGACGTCAAAAATAAAATTTCTTTGAATAATAAAGAAAAAGCCCCCATTAAGGACGAGCCTTAACAGGGTCTTTTTCGTAGTGATATTATAATATTATCAAATACAGAATGCTTGTCAAGTAAAAATGGGGGTCAAATCTATTCTAAGCAAAAAGTCGATTCTGTAAGTATTCCAAGGAGCTTTTCTAAGGAGCTTAGCTCCTTTTGACTCGTAGAATTATATATAACATAAAAATGATAAGCGAATTTAGTGTTTCAAGCCAGGAAAGATATCAGTTGATTGATATTACTGATGAGGTTGAGAAAGTGGTAAAAGAAAGCGGTATTAAAGACGGGTTAGTTTTGGTGTTCGTGCCGCATTCAACAGCCGGTATTTTATTAACCGAAAACGAAGAGGGTTTAAAGCAAGATTGGTTAGTTTTTCTTAAAAAGTTAGTTTCCGGTTCAGGTTTTCAGCATGATAAAATCGACGATAATGCCGATTCTCATATTCTTTCCGGTCTTGTGGGCCAAGAAAAGATACTTCCTCTTAGAGGCGGTCAGATAATTCGGGGAACTTGGCAGCAAATATTTTTATTAGAATTAGACGGGCCGAGAGACAGGAAAATAATTGTTACAATTGTAAAAGATTAAGAGGGAAAAGGAGGGAAAGGGGTCAGGTACCTTTTTTAATCATTGGCTGGAAAGGTGACTGTCATCGAACAAAAATATGGGCGGAGCCCTTCGACTCGGCTCAGGGTAAACTAGGCTCAAAAGATCGCCAATCCGCCTTTTGGTAAAGATGGGTTTTTGCTAGAATAAGGTTGACAATAGAATACAAAGTAGAGTCAATGTCACTTTTCACATTGACAAGAGTAAAAGGTCGTTAAGTAAAACAAAATAAGAACCTTGCCTTCGGCAAGAACCTTGTTTCTCACTTCGCTCGAAATAATAACAGTACTTAATATGACCAAGAGAATAATTGTTTTGGCAATAGTAATCATATTTGCGCTTGGAGGTTTCGGGTTTTTCATCTATAACCAGTTCTTTTCAGAGAGAGGCAGGGCGCCCGAGCTGGGAAGAATCAATGAGATAAAAAAGAGAGGCGAGATTATTATCGGCACCGACGCCACTTATCCGCCCATGGAAAGCGTGGACGAACAGGGAAACTTCTTCGGCATGGATATAGATATAGCCAAGGAGATTGCTTCAGATCTTGGCGTTGAAGCAAAATTCAAGAATATTATTTGGGAAGAAATTTTTGATGCTGTTAAGAACAAGGAAGTGGACATGATCATATCTGCCATCACCATTACCAGGGAAAGAGCTGAGACTCTGGGCTTTTCTGACCCCTATTTTAATGCCGGTCAGGTGATTGTAAGCACGACAGACAAGAAAAGGATCATTAATGAGCCAGAAGACCTAAAGGAATATAGGGTAGGGGTTCAGGTCGGAACCACCAGCGAAGAAGAGGCGCGGAAATATGCCGCTAATCCGTCTTTGGTGAACACTTATGAGAATTATGATTTAGCCAAAGAAGATTTGCTTAAAGGCAAGATCGACGCGATTATTATCGATTATCCGGCAGCGGTTGGAATGACAGCCAAGGAAAAAGACTTGCAAATAGTGGGGGATATTTTTACCCAGGAGTTTTACGGAATTGCCATTCAAAAAGATCAGCCAGGGTTGCTTTCGCAGATTAATAAAACCATAAGGCGGCTTAAGCGGGAGGGAGAGCTCAAGAAGATAGAAGAAAAGTGGTTGAGCCAGTAAAAAGGACTATTGTTTTTGGAAAAGACAAATCTTTCATTTTAAATGAAATTTAAACCTAATCTTCAATTAAAACTACTCATTGTCGTTACCCTGGTTATTGCTTTGACCCTTTCGGTTTTTTATTATTTGAGCGTCAATAACCAGAGGAAGATTTTCTATGATTCTTTTCGCGATTCAGCCATCAGTTTGGCTCAAGCGCTTGATGCCAGCATTGGCAGCAAAAACGAATTAAACGATGTTGCCAAGCTGCAATCCAATATTTACAAGATGATATGGCTAAGCTCTAATATTGTCGGAATCAGCATTAGCTTGCCCGTTGAAACTGGTTTAAAAATTATAGCTTCTAATGATACTAGCCTGATTGGAAAAATGGCTATTCCAGAAAGTATTGCTTCCTATCAAGACGGGACGATTTCCACTAAGGTTGTGACCGAATTAGATGGCACCAATGTGCTGAGAGTCATTACTCCTGTTCATATTGGCGGCCAAAGAGTCGGCATTTACAGTATAAAACTATCTTTGGACTCCTTAGAAAAAATTATTGCCAAAACGCAAAGAGAGTTTTTATTGATTACCTTGATATCCATCCTGGCCATCATCGGCACCCTTTCCTTTTCAATAAAAATTACAGTAATAGATCCAATCAAACAATTGCTTAGCGGAATGGAGAAAATTGGAAGCGACGGATTAGACTATCGGGTTAAAACCAAGAGACAAGATGAAATCGGAGATCTGTTTTTTAGCTTTAATGTCATGGCTGAAAAATTAAAAGACAGGACAGAAGCTTTAAAAGAAGAAAGAGAGGGGCTGGCAGAAAAAGTCACACAAAAAACGAAAGAGCTTCAAGAAAAAGTCAATGACTTAGAGAGATTTAACAAACTTACAATCGGCCGAGAATTAAAAATGATAGAACTGAAAAAAGAAATCAATAAATTGAAGGAAACATCGAAAAATGACAAATAAGATTTTGGAAAGGTGGAAAGGTGACTGTCACCATCGAGGATAGGAACAAAATTAAGCTCAAATTTTGGATTTGGTGTGAATTTGTAAATTCTATCCGGATAGAACAAAAATAGTGTCAACTCTGGTTTTCAGCGCCATTTTTCCTAGTGTCCATGCCTGTTTATCTTAAATTTCTACTCATTTTTTTTCTTTTTCCTACAGTTTTGTTTTGGCTAAAATTTTTTCCTTTTTTGAGAAAATATAAAAAAACTTTTCTTTTAACTGTCTTTTTTGCTTTTATTTTTGGGGTTCCCTGGGATATGCTTTCGGTGAAAACAGGCCTGTGGTGGTATGATGCGGCACCAACGCTTGGAGTTTGGTTTGGTCCGTCAGGCAGCGGATTACCCTTAGAGGAATATCTTTTTATTCTGATTTTTCCAATGTTTGTGGCGACCATCACGTTGATTATCCGAGAACGTCTAAAACTAAAATAGGCTATGTTTGGAAAAAATACTTATCTTTTTTATACTTTATTTTTTGCTCTTCCTTTAATTTGTCTTCTATGGGGCTACTATTTTCCAATTCTGAAGAGAAAGGTCAAAACGGTTTTTCTCACTACTCTTATCTTAACTACTTATGGGTATTTTCTTTGGCCTCTAGGGCTTTTGTGGCAAACCTGGGCTTATTCTCCCGAAAAAATTTTAGACATCAAAATTGGCTTAACCCATCTTGAGGACATCCTTTGGTGGCTTTTAGTTTCTTTCCTCCTCTCTTCTTTCACCATAATATTTTCCCAGAAAGAAGAAGATGGCCAGCTCTTTTAACTCCTTAACATCACTTCTCATGAAGACTTTCTTTGTCGTAATTAAACTATAATTCCAAGTATATTGTCAATTCAAAATGTACATGGTATCTTGACTATAAGAGAGGAGGCGCCTATGAAAAAAGGGCTGCCTGAGTGGCTCAAATGGCTATTACTGCCGATCACCGGCCCCAGCATCATCATTTGGTTATGCTTGCTGGCCCTGGCTTGCCTTATCTGCGTTATAGTAGGCAAACGAAATTGGGCAGGCGCAATAATTGACTGGAGTTTCCTGAGCTGGGAAACGGCATAACAGCCATCAAGAATTGGCGTACCGGAACATCGGGCGCCTTTTCTGTTTACGTTTCATGTTAATGTTAAAATGGTGTCAACTCTGGTTTTTGACACCATTTTTAGTTAGGATAATCTAATATGTCGCGCCCATCAAGAATAACCATTCCGAATATACCATTCACATACTTAATAACTTCTTTAAACTCGGTAGGCAGGATTAAGAAGATTCAGAAATCATGAGAAATCAGGGCTGAGACTATTTATTCAATACTTGAATTTTCCGCCGCCAGCGTAAAATATAAAATATGAGGGAAAATCAAAAAGACAAATTGCTTTTAGCGATAAAAGAGGAAGTCATCAACTGCCGAGGATGCCAACTTTACAAAACTCGCAATTTTCCGGTCATCGGTCAGGGAAACCATGGCGCCAAAATTATGTTCATCGGTGAAGCGCCGGGGGCGAATGAGGACAAAACCGGAGTGCCATTTTGCGGAGAGGCGGGCCAAGTTTTAAACTTGCTCTTATCTTCCGCCGGCCTCAAAAGAGAAGATGTCTATATCGCCAACATTTTAAAATGCAGACCGCCGGCCAATCGGGAACCGGCTTTAGAAGAAGTTAAAGCCTGCGCTTCCTATCTTTTGAGGCAGATCTCGATCATAGAACCCAAGGTTATTGCTAGTCTGGGCAACCACTCAACCCATTTTATTTTAGAGCACTTTGGCGTGCTCGAAAGCGGTCTTGGCATCAGCAAGCTGAGAGGCAAAAAATTTGCAGTTCAAGATCCGCTGACCCAGAAACATTACACCATCATTCCCTTATATCACCCGGCGGTGGCGGTTTATAATCGTCATCTGCTAGATGACCTCAAAAACGATTTTAAAGTCATTGAAGAACAGCTGAAAGACGAATGAGTTTCTGAAGGGAAAGAGTAGATTCGATACACTCACTACAAGAGCGTTTGCAGTTGCTTGGCCAAGCTAAACAACCAAAAGCCAGGCAGCAACCGTTGCCTTTTACTTAAAACAAGGCTATTTTGAATATAGGTAGGGCCCATGAAGCAGTTTTTCGAGAAAAACAAGACATTTTTGTTAATAGTTTTATCCGCCTTTGTCATTGGCGAGTTTTTGTTAAAGTAAATCAATGGTTAATCTTGTCTATAAAAAGGCGGATGTTTCCGCAAAAAGAAATGATTTTTTGAGCCGTACTGGATTGATGATTTTTGCTGAGATTTTTCAATACCTCGGTTATTTAGTAATGGTGCCGGTAATTATTTTTTATGCTTTTTTAATTAGCGTTGTACTGATTTTATTTCAAGAGCTGGTTTTCGGCGGAACATTAACCCCACTCTTTAGCATTATTAATGTGTTTTTCAGGGTTCCCAATTCTTTTGAAATTGATAAAAGGACTGTTTTGATAATATACGGCTGGTTATCGCTCACCCTTTACATGTTGGGAAGTTTTATAAACCGCATTTTAAGAGTTAAATTTAATTTTACATTTAAAAAGAAAATAGAGATTATTTTAGCTATTAACATTTTTTTAGCCCTCCCGAGCTTTTTTATATCTTTTGTACTAGGCGGTCTTTGGGATAACATTGCCTTAAACTTATTGGCAGCATTTCTTATTTGTTTTGTGGGAACTATTTATATTCTTTTCGCCGTTGCGGTGAGCGCAGTTATTAAGAGAATAGCAGATTTTCTCTATAGCAAACCAGAGGTTTGATATATCAGTTTACTAACTGCTATAGCAAGTCGAAGGCTTGATATGTCAAAACTCTGTTTTTGCGCGGGGTTTTTTGGTAAGATATATCATTAATCTTAATCTTTGAAGAGATGAGATTTGTCCAGCTTTTGCCAACGGCCGTCGCGATTGCCCTAACAGCCGCTGTTTATGTTTTAATCGCTCAATATTTTCAAGTCAGCGCCCTCTGGCTCCCATTCATCAGCTGGGCATTATATTTTATCGCTGGCGGGAAACCATCTGAACTGCCCAAAGAAATAGCCGGGCTTACAAACGGAATGATCTTCGGCTATTTAACGCTGATTGCCGTTCTCCCCATCTCTAATTTAACCGGGGAAACCCTGGCGATGCCTGTGGCGGTATTTTTTGCGGCTCTATTTATCCTATTGCTGGAACCGATCAAACTGTTTAGCATGACGCCCGCCTATTTCCTCTCTTATACGAGCTATTTTGCTTATTTTTTCGGCGGGTTCGGAGGAGAGAAAGCGACTTCGTTTAACATCATACCCATGTTTTGGATATTATTGATGGTTGGCCTTGGATTGGGATTTTTTACCGCCGAATTAAGAAAAAAGATTTTACCTCGTATCTAAAAAGACTAAAAATCTTTGGCCAGGTAAAATCGATATTGAAATATGCGAAAAAGAGAGTTAAAAACGGTAATGGAGGCAAAAGATGTCCTTGATACCGTAAGACTGCTGGAGGCTAAAAATATTGATGTCTGGCTCGACGGCGGCTGGGCCGTTGATGCTCTTTTGGGCAAGCAGACGCGCTCCCACAGTGATTTGGATATAGTCGTTCAGCGCAAAGACGTGCCAAAACTGCGTGGCCTGCTTGAAGAGCGCGGCTACAAAGACGTGGAAAGAGACGATACCAGCGCCTGGAACTTTGTCTTGGGCAACGATAAAGGACGCCAAGTAGATGTACACGCGATTGCTTTTGACAAAAAGGGCAACGGACTCTACGGGCCTAAAGAAAAAGGGATGATGTATCCGGCGGCCTCGCTTGCCGGATCGGGCATAATTCGAGGGTATGCCGTAAAATGCGTTTCGGCAGAGTATTCAGTTAAATCCCATACCGGTTATAAGCTTAAAAAGGATGATTTCAAGGACGTCTACGCCTTGCACAAGCGTTTTGGAACAGCCTTGCCAAGCGAATATAATAAATCTAACAAAAACATATGGAAAAAATAGTCTCTAAAGAAGAAGCAAAAAAATTTATGGAAATTCCCGGCGAGGTTAAGGGTCTTTTTCTTATGACCAAGGCCGATTACATCCAAAAAGACCAAGGCGAAGAGGGGGTAAAAAAACTTGAGCAAGCCATGGTTGACTTTGACTATCCCCTAAAATACAAGGAAATAAAATCAACGAGTTTCTACCCATTGGGATTATTTATGTTTCATTTTACCGCTCTTCATAGACTTTTTGGCTATGACGAGAAAAGATTTTCGGAAATGGGAAAAGCAGAAGCTAAAAATTCGTCACCCCTGATCAGAATATTTTTAAGCCATTTTGCTTCTTTAGAGCGCTTGGCTCAAGTAGTTCCGAAAATGTGGAGGGATCAGTTTTCGATCGGCAGCCTCAAAGCAGTAAAAATAGACAAGAGCGGAAAGCAGTTTATAGTTAGGCTAAATGATTTTACCGGCGACCCGTATATGTGCTCAAGCTTGATGGGATATTTTTCTGGCATACTCAGCATGGTGGTTGGCAAAGCTGTCAGTTGTGAAGAGGTAAAATGCGTCCACCGAGGAGATTCTCATCACGATTTTTTGTTAAAATGGTAATGCAAGAAAAGGGGTCAGGTACCTTTTTAGGCCATGCGAGAAGCACGAGGCATTAAGAAAGTATATTATGCATTAGTCAAAAAAGGTACCTGACCCCTTTTCTGTCGCATTGACGAAACCCTTGATTTAGAAAAATGACATTCTCCGCTTGTCTTGGCCTATGAAATCTAAAAAATCTAACATAATCTATCCGGAAGTACATATTACAGATGTATTGTTTTTCTTGTGGCAAGTAGCGCGCAAACATTGGATTTCATTATTTTTGACTATATCCGGAGTGGTTGCCGCCAGCCTCTTTGAGGTTATCATCCCAATTTATTATAAACACTTCTTTGACATCCTCTCTTCGGGGCAAAACAAAGAGATTATCGCTTCTCAACTTTTTCGTGCCATTTTCGTTATTTTAATTCTGGGTGCTGGCGCTTGGACGTCTTGGCGCATCGGCTCGTTTGCCAACAGTCATTTTGAGGCAAAAACAATGGCCGGGCTAAGGCAGCAAGCTTATGATTATCTGACATACCACTCATACAGTTTTTTCATTAATAATTTTACAGGGGCTTTAGTCCAACGAGTCGGGCGTTACGCCCGAGCCTTCGAGCGCATTACCGACCGTATCGTTTGGGATCTTTTATCTCTTCTGGTTCGCATTGTTGGAATTACCATTATTACCTGGACGGTTAAACCAGCTCTCTCTATCTTAATTATCGGCTGGACAATCTTGTATTTAATCATAAATTATTTTTATTCAACCTGGAGATTGAAATACAGCCTTAAAATGACGGAGGCAGATTCACGGACAACGGCCATGCTTTCTGACGCCATCGCCAATCAAAACAATGTCGATGTTTTCTGGCGTCACAAAGAAGAATCCCGCCGGTTTAAAAGAGTGACGGAGGATCAGGCAAAAATAACTCTTTCAAATTGGAATACTGATGCCGGGCTTGATTCCATTCAAGCGGCGCTCATTGTCTTGATAGAATTCTTTATCTTTTATTTTTCTATTCGTTATTGGCAGCAAGGCATAGTAACGCTGGGCGTCTTCGTCCTCATCCAATTATATATTATCGGGCTTGGTTCTAGATTATGGGGCTTTAGCCGTATTATCCGCGATTTTTACGAAAGTTATGCTGACGCAAAAGAAATGGTGGAGATCATAAAACTCCCGCATGAAATTAAGGATACGCCGCTCGCGAAACCTCTCGACATCTCTTCGAGCGAGATAATCTTCAAAGACGTCAGTTTTTCTTTCAATAAGACCCGACAGGTGCTGAAGAAAATAAATCTAAAAATCAACCCGGGCGAGAAAGTGGCCATCATCGGTCCTTCGGGAGCCGGGAAGACAACGCTCATCAGATTGATGCTGCGTTTTTACGATTTAACCAGCGGCAAAATCACCATCAACGGACAGAAGATCCATCATGTGACATTAGAAAGCCTAAGGGGAAATATAAGCCTGGTGCCGCAAGATCCTTTGCTTTTTCATCGCACTATTATGGAAAATATAGGATATGGCAAGCCGTCGGCGACAAACAAAGAAATTATTGAAGCCGCGCGCCTGGCCCACTGCGATGAGTTTGTCGAATACCTGCCCAATAAATACGAAACTTATGTGGGCGATCGGGGGATTAAGCTCTCCGGCGGAGAACGACAGCGCGTGGCTATCGCCCGCGCCATTCTTAAAAATTCTCCGATATTGATTTTAGACGAAGCGACCTCTAGTTTGGATTCTCATTCGGAAGGTTTAATTCAAAACGCCCTTGATGTTCTCATGAAGGGTAAAACGGTTATCGTTATTGCTCACCGCTTGTCGACGATCAGAAAAATGAACAGAATTGTGGTTATAAAAAACGGTTCGGTTTTCGAAGAAGGCACTCACGAAGATCTGATCAAAAAAGATGGCAGCCTCTACGCCAAGCTTTGGAATATTCAAGCGGGCGGCTTTCTTCCCAAAAACTGATTATGACGAAATAAAATGGTGTCAACTCTAGTTTTTGACGCCATTTGGCTGGTCGCAATCGGGCGGTTGACTAACGGCTTGCTTTTCTGGAGGAAAAGATGTAATATATCAAACGTGAGTAAGTTTCTATTGAATTTCTTTCTTGGGTTTCTGTTAGCAGTAAGCCGTAGAATAGAAATGAGATAGCAGGTCGGCTTACTGATAATAAAACTATTAAAAGATCAACATGGCAAAGAAGTTATACGTAGGCGGGCTGTCTTATGACACTACCGACGCGACTTTGAAAGAGACTTTTGCTAAAGCCGGGACCGTTGAAACAGCGACCGTGATTATCGATAGAATGTCCGGTCGTTCAAAGGGATTCGGGTTTGTGGAAATGTCGTCTGACGAAGAGGCCCAAAAAGCCATTGAAATGTTCAATGGCAAGGATATCGACGGCAGGAACGTTACCGTGAACGAAGCTCGTCCGATGGAGCCGAGAGCTCCCCGCCAGGGCGGAGGATTCAACCGCGGCGGCAGAGGATTTGGCGGAAACGACAGAGACCGCTGGTAATGATTACTAAAGCAAAACCCCTTAATCGGGGTTTTTGCTTTGTGGGTTTTTTGGTAGACTGATTATATGTTAATGAACCGCAAAACTTTCAACACTGTCCATCTTTATTACGCCTTCAGCTTTTTTAAGGCGTTTTCCCTGTTTTCGGCAGTCCTCATTCCCTTTTTCACCGTCTGGGGAGGAATATCTTTGTTCAGGGTTCAGCTTCTTCAGTCGTGGTTTATGTTCTGGATCTTCATCTTGGAGATTCCCACCGGCATTGTTGCGGACCGTTTTGGGCGTAAATATTCCCTTGCCGCAGGAGGAGTTATTGTCGCCCTTGCAGCCATACTTTACGGAAGCTTTCCCCGTTTCGAAATGTTTCTGGCGGGGGAGTTTCTTTTCGCGATCGCAATAGCGTTTATGTCCGGAGCTGACAAAGCTTTATTGTACGATGCTCTTAAGGAATCTAACCGGGAAGAAGACAGTAAAAAAGTTTTCGGTCGAGCTAAATCTTTTGAGTATCTAGCCATGTTTGTATCCGCTCCTTTGGGCGGTATTGTTGCGGCCAAGTTCGGGTTAAATGCGCCGATGCTGTTTTCTTGCATTCCTTTTCTTTTGGCGGCAATCATTGCTTTTCTTATAAATGAGCCGAAGCGATATCAAACAACTTTAGAATCAAGGCGTTATTTAGACATTGCTAAAAAAGGAATTTCATTCCTGCGTCATCATAAGAAATTAAGAATTATTGCCATTGACGGAATCCTGGTTGCCGCTGCCGCTTATTTTGTTGTTTGGTTTTATCAAGCCTTGCTTATTCGTCTTAATGTCCCTGTTTTGTATTTCGGCTATTTCCACGCATTTTTGGTTGCCACAGAAATTATTATAACCAGTAATTTTGTTAGACTTGAAAAACTGTTTGGTTCTGGTAAAAATTTCTTGAAGTTCGGAACATTGGCTACCGGAGCCACCTTTTTATTAGTGGCGGTTCTGCCCAATGTCTTTACGGTAATATTATTCTTGCTCTTTGCCGGCGGTTTCGGGTTGACAAGGCTTGAACTCATGTTTGTCTACATGAACAAGCTCATTCCTTCTGAACAAAGGGCGACGATTCTGTCGTCAATTTCTATGTTCAAAAGATTTATGCTCGTAGCGCTAAATCCACTTGTTGGCCTTATAGCAGATAAGTCCTTGACCATAGCTCTGTTTCTTGTCGGGGCATTGTCACTGGGCCTGTTTATACTTTCTCCTCTTAAGAAAGAAACGCTAGAACCCTTAAATGAAAATGGGTAGACTGTTCCTCCTGCGGACAGGCAAAGCGTCCCGTAGGCAAGATAAACGAGTTTATTAGTATCTTAGTAATTTAGCGATTAGAGTGATCGCCCCTATGCTTTACGGGCCGGGCGGTTTTTTGATAGAATAGAAAAAGATAATTAACTAACGTTAAAATCTATGAAATGTTTCAATAAAGGAATCGCGCCAATTTTAATAATTTTAATGATCGTTGGAATTTTAGTCGCGGCCGGGGGAACGTATTATTTTTTAGGAAAGAAGGCTCAAAAATCAGGCGCTTGCACGAAGGAGGCAAAAATTTGTCCCGATGGGTCTGCTGTTGGCCGCACGGGCCCTGATTGTGAGTTTGCGCCCTGTCCTGAATACGAAATAGAAGAAGGCGTTTCCTGCGGAGGATGGAATACATTTGGAGATATTGTCTGCGAATGTTCCGGACAGCTTGAAAAGTTCACTTGTCCTTCGGGCGTAGTATGCGACAGCGGTACGGATATTTGCCATGGAACATGCGGGGAATGCAAGTGTTATCAAGGGCCTGCTAAGGACAAAATAGAAGCGCCTTGTAATGAGTAAAGAACATTTGAGAATTTAGCTATTTAACATCTTGTTGTTGGTTTTTACTCTAATCAATAGGTTTAGATTGACAGATTGGTTTTTAGGTGCTAGGATTATTTATGTAAGATAGGTACCTTATATAAACAAGTTTGAAAGCTTGCTTTAAAACGTAGTTTTCAAGCTTCGCTTATAAAAACTTCGTCGAGTTTATTAAGGGAACTAAACTTTAGGGTAAAACCTTAAAATATTAATTAAATTAATTTATATTTAACTGTGACCATGGAAGGAACAATTAAAAATCTTACAGACAGAGGATTTGGGTTCATTACCGTTGATGGAGAAGAAAAAGACTTGTTTTTTCACAGGAACGAGCTCAAAGACGTGGCCTACGAAGATTTAAAAGTAGGCGACAGAGTCTCTTTTGAAAAGACCGATTCTCCCAAAGGGCCCAACGCCACAAACGTGACCAAAATTTAAGAGTTGGTCTACCAAGATTAGACAGAAACCAAGCCCGTTCTCGGGCTTGGTTTTTTGTCGCCAATCCTTCATACGACTTAGGACAGGTCCTTCATACGACTCAGGCCTTCGGCTCTGAGGCTCAGGTCTTCGACTCCGAGATCGCTCAGATCTTCGATTCCGAGATCACTCAGACATTCGTCCCGAGGACTCAGTCCCGAGGGATTCGAGGAACTCGAGGAGCTCGAAGAGCTCAGGACAAGGAGGCGGTTTTTAGTTTCTACTAGACTAGACAAAAATCTTTTTACGTTGTAAATAAGAATTGGAAAGGAGGTATGTCCATGGTAACAGTAACCTTAGTAGGTTCACTATTATCCGACACTGTACAAAAGGGCGAACGGTGTCCATATGACGGCTCAACGCTTCGTTTGTCTCGCCACTGGGGGACTCTTTGTCTGGAGTGCAGTTTGCACCCTGGTGAACATTACCGAATGGCGAATACTGACGAAGTGGCGTCGATGGAGCAAGGAACAAGCTATAGTGGTCTTTGACAATCGACGGCATTCTAATGACACGGTTCTTTTTGCGTCCTTGATAGAACCGTGTCATTTTTTATTGCACCAACAAACAGGTTCTAACATCGTTCTATGGGCGGAGCCAGGAAAATCGCTAAAGAGGCGGCCTGCCCCGTAGCGTCCCGCTGAAAGCGGGACTGCTGCGGGGTTTTTTGCTTGCCCTGAACTAATTGAAGGGGTAGGATAGAAAATATGAAGCTGATGGTAAACAAAGCGATTTTTAAAAGGTTCCCCCAGCTAAGCCTGGGGATTTTGGTTTTAAAGAATACAGACAACCGAGGAAGCTCTCAAGAGCTGGCCGAGATGATCGTAAAAGAAAGTTCAAGAATTAATTCGCAGTTTGGTCTAGAGGCCCTGTCTGAAAATCCGAGGATAGGCGTCTGGCGTGAGGCGTATAGGAGCTTTGGGGCAAAGCCGAAAGATTACAACAGTTCTGTAGAAAGCCTTTACAGGAGAATACTCAAAGGGGAAGCGGTCAGGCACATAAACAAGATAGTCGATATCTATAATTACATTTCCATCAAATATATGGTCCCTGCCGGCGGAGAGGATCTGGACAAGATAAAAGGCGACGTTCATCTGACTATTGCCGGAGAAAGCGAGCCCCAGGTTTTGCTCTTAGGAGATAAAGAAGAAAAATCTCCCCATAGAGGGGAAGTCATTTATAAGGATGAAGTTTCGGCAATTTGCAGAAGGTTTAACTGGCGGGAGGCAGACAGGACAAAATTTACGGAAGAGACCAAAAATGCCGTTTTGGTGGTAGAGGGACTGCCGCCGGTCGCCAAAGAAGAAATAGGGCAGATTCTAGGAGAACTGAAGGAGTTAATCGGGCATTATTGCAGCGGCGTGATTACTCAATTTATGCTGGATAAAGATAATCCAGAGGCTAAATTCTAAGACATGAACTGGTTTTTCTACGCGCTTCTTTCAGCTGTCTTCATAAGCGTCTTTTCGGTTTTGGCAAGGGTTTTTCTCAAAGGGAAGGGCGACGCCGTTGCCTTTGTCTTTCTCATTGATTTCCTGTCGGCATTTTTTCTGATTCCGATCGTTTTCCTTGAACAAAAATATTATCGATTGGACCTCAATCTTCTTGTCTTTATCATTTTTGTCACTCTAATCTATGCCGTTACCGATATTCTTTTCATCAAGGCAAGGCAGATGGAGGAAGTTTCAACAGTTTCGATGGTGGTCCAGGCAGGGCTGGTCTGGTCTCTTTTCGGAGGGGCGATATTCTTCAGAGAATCCCTTTTATTAAACAAGATAGCCGGCGTCTGTTTGATTGCCGCCGGCAATATCGTCGCTCTCTGGCAGGGCCAGGGAATCAAGCTGTCGAGGGGATTAAAGCTCCTTTTCTTGGCCACTCTGCTTTTTACGGTCAGCTCCCTGATCGATAAATACATGGTCGGTAATGTTTTCTCGCCGGCTCTCTACAAAACCTTCACTTTTCTGATTACTTCTTTCTGGATTTTCTGCTTTATGCCAAACAGAGTCAAGAGAATCAAGGACGAGCTGAAGCTCCAGAAATGGACGGTCGTTCTGACCGGATTGTCTTTCTGCCTGGGGATATTTTTCTTTATAAAGGCCCTTCAGGTAGGCGAAGCTTCCAGGGTTTTGCCGGTCCAGAATATTTCTTTGATCCTTTCGGTTTTAGCAGGAATTTTCATTCTTAAGGAAAAAGAAAGGCTGTGGCAAAAAATTGTTGGCCTCTTGGTCGTTTTTATCGGAGTCCTATGCTTAACTTTTTAGCTTATTTATGATGGCTTTAAACAGGATTTACCGGCTTTATCTGGAGCTTTGCGGGAAACACGGCGATCCTAAAAGTTTATGGCCTCAATGGTGCGCGGATAAGAAAGGTTCAAGGTTGAGAGAGATTATTGCCATCGGGGCGATCCTGGCCCAAAGAACAAGCTGGCATAATGCTGATCTGGCTCTAAAAAATCTTAAAAAAGCCAGGCTTCTTTCTTTGGAAAAGATCGCTTCTTTAAAAGACCTTGATGTTTTGAAAGAATTGATAAGGCCAGCCGGCTTTTATCAGACAAAACCGAAACGTCTCTTTGGCCTGGCCCGTTTTATCGCTAAGGAGTGCGGGAGTTTAAAAAACTTTATCAGAGAAGATTTGAAAGCTGCAAGAGAAAAGCTGCTTAATCTTTACGGCATTGGTCCCGAGACGGCTGATACGATTCTTCTCTATGCAATGGACAAACCCTCTTTTGTCATTGACGAGTACACTAAAAGGTTGGCAGGGGAGCTGAAGCTGTCAAAAACACTGACTTACGATTATCTGAAAGAACTCTTTGAAAAGAGTTTGCCTAAAAGCACAGACATTTATCAGGACTTTCATGCCCTGATTATTATCGATCAGAGGGGCAGGAAAGCCTCGGCGATGAGAGCCGTCTAAGACAAAGATTTTTCCATCCGATAGGCGCCTTGCCCGTCTTTGTAGAACTTTTTTATGGTTTTTTTGATCTTAAAACCAATCTTTTTATAAAAAGACATGGCTTTTCTGTTTGTCATTCTGACTTCAAGAAGAGCTTTTTTGAAACCACGGTTTCTAAAACGTTTGAAAACGGAATTGATCAAAAGACTGCCGATTCCCAGATTCCGGTGACTTTTGTCTACGGCTATCGAGTTGAAGTCGACGAAGCCTTTTTTGCCGTAAGCGATGATGTAGCCGACAATCTCGTTCACCTTTTCGGCGACGATGAAGTCTTGAGGGTGTTTTCGGTAAAGGCATTGGAATCTCCTTTTTGAATAGGCGTCGACGCTAGAAAATGACGATTTCTCTATTCTCAGGATGCGGTCTAGGTCTGAAATCCTGAATTTTCTCAATTTGATGTTAAGAGCCATAATGAAGTCCTTTACTTTTTATACTGGACTAGGGGAACTTGTTCGAACCATCTCTCTTTCCACTCGTAATTGTTCTGGAGGAAATCAATCTTTTTCATGCCGAGCTTGATGGCGTCGTCTATCTCAATGACGTTCATGAAGTTCCCGATTCCGGAAAAATTTTTAACGTTATAGCCGCACTTGACGGCAAAATAGGTATCTTGGTAAAGGCAGATCAGGTCGACTCCGGCGGTCACCCCCTTGATGTTTATGGTGATCATTCTCGTTTCGTAGGACCGGCCCCCCAGGTTTATCACTTCTTTGAAAGCTTGTATTCTTCTTGGATCTTCCCAGTCGGTTTTTTTCCCTTTGTCCTTGAATCTTTCCTTTGACAGGGAAACCAACTGGTCTATGTCATCAAAGTTATTGATGACGATTTCCGGATTCTGTCTTTCAATTCTCCTTCGGTCTTTCCTCAGGTCGTGCCGGCGGTTCTTCTTTAGGGTCATCAGGAAATCTTCGTGGCTGCCAAAATTCTCCAAATTGAGGATGTACTTTGGCAAGTCTTCGGTAAAATTAATGCTTGCCATTAACGGTTCCACCGGCCTTCTCGAAATGGCGTTCAAGAAAAGAGGCGAGGGGGCGGCCGAGAGAAGGGTAGGGACGAGATTTAAGTTTCTGGCAAAAAAGCTGATTTCCTCCTGCCAGTCGCTGCCGAACCAGGTATACCTTTTTTTGTCCTCGTCGTACCAGAGAGGCAGAAGAGCCAGGTTTCCAAAGTTGTTTTTCAGAAGGAGAAAATAGGGCTTGAATTTGTAGGCCCTGTAAAAGGCGTATCTGAACTCCCAGGTGTCAAAAAGGTTGGCTTTTAGGCTGAATTGTTCGAAAAGAGAGTGGCATTCCTCGATATCGGAGACGACTTCGGTAACCAAAAAAACCGGCTCTTGAACAGAAAAAGGACCGGTCTGATCTTCAGGTTTTTTTAAGGAAATCTTCCCGTTTAAGGAGGCAAAACTGGTACTCGGAGGCTCGTCACTGTTTTTATCGGACGGATTTGAGTCTGTCATTTTCTTTTCCCAATAAGACTGATGTTAGCACGTTCTTGGTGGCCGTCAAGCTCGGCGTGGAGTCGTCAAAGGCGCCGTTTTTTAGTACAATGAAGTTAATATGGAAGAAAAACACATGGGAAATCTATATGTTTTAAACTCTGGCGGAGACAAAGAGTCCTTTTCCCCGCAGAAAGTATACAGATCTGCCAGGCGGGTTGGAGCTTCGAGAAAACTGGCTCAGCAGATAGTTGAGGCGATTGAAACGGAAGCCTATCCGGGAATGAAAACCTCAGAGATTTTCCAAAGAGTTGAAAACTTTCTTCACCGAGAGGCTCCGGCAGCCGCCGTCAGGTTCAATTTAAAAGAAGGCATGAGGAGATTGGGGCCGAGCGGTTTCCCTTTTGAGAAGTTTGTCGGAGAGGTCTTCAAAAGGCTGGGTTTTGCAGTCGAGCTCAATCTCTACTTGCCTGGTTTTTGTCTTGGCGATTATGAAATAGATTTCCTGGCGCAAAAAGACAACCTGGTTTATGTCGGCGAGTGCAAATACCGCAATGTCGCCGGCGAAAAGGTCCATACTGACGATGTTCTCGCCAACCACGCCCGTTTTCTGGATCTTTTAAAGGGTCCCTATTTCAAGAGCAGGAGCTTTAAGGGCTGTCAAATCAGGCCAATGATGGTTACCAATGAAAAATTTACTGCCAGGGCAATTGCTTACTGCTTTTGTCAGGGGATTGAGCTTTTGGGGTGGAAGCACCCAAAGGGCAGGGGTTTGGAATCTTTAATAGAGGAGAAAAACCTTTATCCCTTGACCATCTTGTCTTCGTTAAAAGGCTATTTAAAAGATGTTCTTGTTTCCAGAAACATTATGCTGGTTGAAGATCTTTTAAAGACAGACCCGGAGACATTTTCAAGAAGACTGAAACTATCGCCAAAGCATCTTTATTCTATAATAAGAGAAGCCAAGCTCTTATTGGGGAGCTAGAAACAAACTTAAACAGTAAAGCCAAATGTCGACTAAGTTTTTAAATAAAAGAAGGAGAGATTTATTATTGCTCTGCTTTTTTCTTGTCATAGCCAGATTCCTTTCCCTGGGCTTAAATGTTTCCTATTTACTATCCACGCTCTTCTTTTTCGGGATCCCGGCTGCTTATTTGTCTTTAAGGGTGAGTAAGGGACAGATTAAAAAAGCCCTTGTTTTCGCTTCTTTATGCTTAATCCCAGCAGTCACTGTAGATATTTTGGCTGTTTCTAGCGGGGCCTGGATTGTGCCCGAGACTGTTTTTCCTTTTCGTCTCTTTCAGATTATCCCCCTAGAAGACTTAATCTGGGCTTTTTTGATGGTTTATCTGTTAATCCTTGTTTACGAGTATTTTTTAGACGAGGGAAAGAATCTCTTTCTCATAAAGAAGCCATTAAAATATTGCCTATTATTCTTGGCTCTTTCTGCGATTTTTAGCATTCTCCTCATTTATCTGAAACCAAGGTTATTATATGTGCCATATTTTTATTTCGTCATAGGCGCTGTCTTTGCTTTGGCGCCAATGCTTCTTTTCATAATCCTCTATCCAAAACTAATTTCTAAGTTTTTCAAAGCAGGAATACTCTTCTTTTTACTGCTTATTGTTTTTGAACTGACAGGGCTGACTCTTCACCACTGGGAATTTCCGGGACCTGATTTTGTCGGCTGGATTAATGTCTTTGGCCAGAGATTTCCAATAGAGGAATTTGTCTTTTTCGTGATTTTGTTCAGCTCGGCCGCCCTGTCTTACTATGAATTCTTGTATGACGACAGGAAATAAGGATGATTTCTCGGCAAAAGAAGTCTCGCCAAAAGACAAGCTTTTGCTATAATGAGCGAAATGCTCGATATGTCGGACGTTAGTCCGCTATAATGAGAGAACGTAAAAATAATTGTTCAACATGAAAAAACACTTATTGACGTCGGAGTCTGTCGCTCCCGGCCACGTAGACAAAGTGGCTGACCAGATTGCCGACGCCATTCTTGACTCGATTATAAAAGACGACAAACACGCCAGGGTTGCCTGCGAGGTTTTTGTCAGTCGGGGATATGTCATTGTCGGCGGCGAAATCACCACCAAGACCTGGGTCAATATTAACGAAATCGTCAGAAGGGTCATTCTTGGTATCGGCTACGATAAGCCGGAATACGGATTTGACGGCCATACCGTCGCCGTTCTAAATACCATCAACAAGCAGTCGCCCGACATCGCTTTAGGGGTGAAAAAAACCGCCAGCAGAAAACAGGGAGCTGGTGATCAAGGTTCAAATGTCGGTTACGCCTGTTCAGAGACTCCGGAGTTAATGCCCTTGCCGATAATGACAGCCCATAAACTTGTCAGGAGGCTGGCTGAAGCCCGCCAAAAAAAGATTCTATCCTATTTGAGGCCGGACGGAAAATCCCAGGTGACTTTTGAGTATGAAAACGGCCGGGCTAAAAGGCTGAACAATGTCGTTATTGCTGCCCAGCATGATCCAGACGTTTCATCAGAAAAGCTTAAAAAAGACATTATCGATAAAGTGATAAAACCGGTTTGCAAAAAGTATTTAGACAGCAGGACAAAGTTTTTTATAAACAACACTGGCAGGTTTGTCATCGGCGGCCCGGTTTCTGACACCGGCATGACTGGCAGAAAAACCGCGGTTGACAGCTATGGCATTGGCGTTCCTGTCGGCGGAGGTTCGTTCTCCGGCAAAGACCCGACCAAGGTTGATAGATCGGGAGCCTACATGGCCAGGTACGTTGCCAAAAACATAGTGGCAGCGGGGCTGGCAGAAAAATGCCAAGTTAGGTTAGCCTATGTTATCGGTGGGACAAAACCCACAGAAACAAGCCTTGAGACTTTCGGAACTGGCAAAGTGTCCGAGGAAAAGCTGACAAAAGCTGTTTTAAAGGTTTTTGACCTTTCGCCTGGCGGCATAATCAGGGAGCTTGATTTGCTGCATCCGATTTACGAAAGAACCGCCTGCTATGGCCACTTTGGCCGAACAGGATTTTCTTGGGAAAAGACCGACCGGGTTGAGAAATTGCTTAAAGCTTTAGCTGGCAAGAAAAATATTAAATAATTTATCTTAAAACTGAAATCAGATAAATCGCCATTTCGGCGATTTAAAAAAAACAAAGGAGGTCCGACCTCCCACGTTTGCCTTTTTGCCCATGGTTTTCTTGGCCATTGGCAGTTATCTTTTTTCAAGGATCGAGGCTTAATTCCGCCATTTCGTTTAGGAAGATGGAAATCTTCTTTTTTATAATCATAGTCATTTTAGCCAGTCTGGTTGGGGGAACCGTTGGTTTTGGCTCCAACTTAATTGCCATGCCCTTGATACTGACCTTTCTGGCCAAGGAACCGGCTATTTCCTCTATGGCTATCGCCAATATTGTTTTAGGCGGGTTTTTAATCAGGAAAATTCCCGGAAAGGCAAACTTAAGGCTGGGAGCCATCCTCTTTTTATCAAGCTTGGCCGGCATGCCAATCGGGATCTGGATTTTAAAAGTCATCCCAATGGAAATAATGAAGGTTTTGGTCGGCAGCCTGGCGATTTTCTTTGTTCTGGCTGTTTGCTCTGGAAAAATTAGATTGCCCAAAAGTGTTTTCTTAACGTCAGTTGCCGGATTTTTCAGCGGCCTTTTGAGCACCAGCACCAACATGAGCGGCCCTCCGGTCGTTCTTCTGCTGATGGGCCAGGACATTCCCAAAGACGAGTTTCGCAAAACGCTGACCGCATTTTTTCTTTCAATAGGAATAGTTTCCCTTCTTCTTTTCTTTGCAAATCAAATAGTCAATTCCCAGGGAGCGGTTCTCGGCCTGATCGCCGCTCCTTTTGTGATTTTAGGCGCTTTCTTTGGGAATATGATATCTGAAAAGCTGCCTCAAAAATTGTTCAGATTTCTGGCGATGGCAATCGTTCTGCTGTCCGGCGCTTGCGGCATCTTTTCTGGGCTGAGATAGAAAATCGCCATTTCGGCGATTTAACCGTTCGGCTTTTGAGCGGCTTTTTTGTTTGCGCCGGGCCTTTTGGAGTGTTAGGATGAAGAAATGCCAGATAAAAAACTAATTTCAATCATTGTTCCGGTCTACAACGAGGAAAAAAACTTGCCTTTGTTTTATCAGTCATTGTCAAAAACTACGAGTAGCCTGGAAGATAGATATGATTTTGAGGTCATCTTTGTCAATGACGGCAGTACTGATAACTCAGCCGAAGTTCTGGAGAAGTTATCTGCTTCTGACTCTCGGGTAAAATACATTGAGTTTTCGCGCAACTTTGGCAAGGAAATCGCTTTGACCGCAGGCCTCGGCTGTGCTAAAGGTCAGGCAGTTCTGACTCTCGACGCAGACTTGGAGCATCCGCCAGAAATAATCCCCGAATTTATTTCCAAGTGGGAAAGCGGGATAGAGGTGGTCATCGGCGTCAGGGAAAAAAGCGATGACCAAAACTTGGTCAGAAAAGCCGGCTCTTGGTTGTTTTACAAAATCATGGATTTGATTGGCGAAACTAAGATTATTTCCGGAGAAACAGATTTCCGCTTACTCGACCAGACAGTAGTTAGAGAATTTAACCGCTTCACTGAGAAAGGGAGAATTGCCAGGGGCTTGATTGATTGGCTGGGTTTTAAAAGGGACTATATTTTCTTTGCGGCCGGTAAAAGAAAGTCCGGCAAGACCCGCTACGGGTTTTTAGATCTTGTCCGACTGGGATTTTCTGGGTTTATTAGTCATAGTTTATTTCCTTTGAGATTGGCTGGCTACCTGGGGATTTTGATCACTGTTTTTTCCGGGATTTTAGGTCTTTTTATGTTTTTAAATAAGTTTGTTTTTAGAGACCCCTGGGGCCTGGCTTTTTCTAACGTGACCATGCTGGCGGTTTTCACCACCTTTTTGATCGGCATAGTTTTGATTTGCCTGGGGCTGATTGCCCTTTACATCGCCAATATTTATCAGGAAGTGATAAATCGGCCGGTCTATGTGATCAGGAAAAAGAAAAACCTTTAAATGGCAGATTCTTTTTCTCCTTTAGTTTCGATCATTATTATCACTCGAGGTTTCTGCGATTATTTAAAGCAGGCAATTTTAAAGTGTCTGGAGTTAGATTACGAGAACTTTGAGATTCTGGTTCTACCAGAAGAGCCGTTTTCAGAAGTTTTTGAGAGAACTGCGGTTATTCAAAGCCGGCTTGGCCCGGCGGCAAGAAGAGATCTGGCGGCAAAGCTCTCAAAGGGGGAAATCCTGGCTTTTCTCGACGATGATGCTTATCCCTCAAAAGGCTGGTTGAAAAACGCCTTGCCTTACTTTAAAGACAGGAAAATTGCCGCGGTTTGCGGCCCGGGAATGACGCCGCCAGAGGATTCCTTGCGGCAGAAAGCTTCGGGCTGGGCTTCCTCTTCTTTGCTTGGCGGCGGGACTTTGAATTTTAGGTTTTTGCCGAAGAAAAAAAGAGAAGTTAGGGATTTCCCGACAATGAATTTTTTAGTTAGGAAAACCGATTTTAACAAGATTGGCGGTTTTGATACCAGCTTTTGGCCCGGAGAAGACACCAAGTTCTGCCTTGATCTGACAAAGAAATTGAAAAAGAAAATTATTTACGACCCCAAGATTTTAGTTTTCCATCACCGCCGGCCGCTTTTCAAAGATCATTTGGAACAAAATATCAGCTATGGTCTGCACCGGGGGTATTTTGCCAAAATACTGCCCGAGACCTCAAGAAAGCCGTTTTATTTTGCTCCCATGGTTTTTACCATTTTTGTATTTGGCCTGCCGATATGGATGATTTTTGTTCCTCTCGGCCGCAGTTTTTTACTTTCCCTCTATTTTGGGGTTTTGGGTTTCTATGCCCTGCTTTTACTGCTGACCGGATTCTGGGTTTTATTCAAAGCCAAAAACTTAAAGATTGCTTTCTGGACGATGCCGGGAATCTTTTTAACCCATATCTGCTACGGCCTTTGTTTTTTCCGGGGCTTGCTCGCCGGGAACCTTAAGCGTTAATCCGTCTGACCAATATTCTTATTTGATGAACGGCCGTTCACGAAATAAGAAAGAAGATGTTGTAGATCGGGCGGGGTTTACAAAGGGCAAGAATAGTATTTAGATAAACCTAGAACGTTCTCCTTTAGAGAAAGGACTGAATGATATGGAATGCACCTGTAATTGCTCCCGGTGCCAGGATCCAGGCATGTATGGGCATTGCCGTGCATGCTTGACTGGGCGCCGCGGCGGCCGGGCAGCGCCAAAACTGCCGCCAAAACCAGTGAGCCAGGCTCCTTCCACGGAAAACGTGGGGGTCGATCCCGCCTTACGGTGGGAACGCACCTTTGGGGTTAAGCTTACGCCAACGTCAGGGGCAGGCAAGTAAAAACGCCTGCCTTTGTCATGTTAGTGGACTTACTGAGTCAGAAGGCTCTGTTTTAGTTTAGGATCCAGATCAAAAGCTTTCTGGAATTCCATATTTGCTTTTTCCTTTTCGTTATTCTCGGCATAAACAACTCCCAGATTGAAATAAAGAGAGGCGTTTTCGGGATTGACTTCAATAGCTTTTTCTAGATATTGGCTGGCCTGGACCAAGTCTTTCTGTTGAAAATAAATTAAGGCCAGGTTTTGGTAAGATTGCCAGAGGTAGGGGTTGAACTCAACAGCCTTTTTATAGTTTTCAACCGCCAGCTCTTCTTTCCCCATCAGCTGATAGGTGTTGGCGAGATTGTGGAAAGCGTCGGCGTATCGGGGATTCAGCTCAATCGCCAACTTGAACTCCTGGACGGCTTTTTCTAGGTCGCCTTTTCTGCCGTAAAGATCTCCCAGATTGTTATGATTCTGGGAGCTGGAGGGCGAGGTTTTGGCAGCCGCCAGCCATAAACTATCTTGATTCTGCCAGTCATTATTTCTGACAATGGTTCTTATTAAAAGAAAAATGACAATTAAAGAGGAAAAAATGAAGATAGCGGTTTTCAGCTTTTCTTTTTCAGCCAGCTTTTTAAGCAATATGGCAAAGGCAACTACGATTCCCAAAGTTCCCAAATAAACATATCTTTCCGCGACGATCCAGGAAATTCCAAAAGGAGTGAGGACGGGCAAAAGGGAAATCAAAAAGAACGACAGCCAGAAAAATACTTGAGATTTTTTCTTCAGAGAAATAAAGATAATTGTCAAAAGTAAAATAAGAACAAAGAGGCAGGTTAAATATTGTGTTTGTGAGAAAACCATTTCTGAATGATAAAGGGTCAAATCTTTTGGCCAGAAAATCAGTTTTAAGTAAGAGCCAATGGCAATGGGAATTTGCAAAAAGGGGTCTAAGATTTCAGCTGGCTGGGGGCTCTGTATCTGCAGAGCTGCTATTCTTTTGGGAATGGCAAGAAGATAAAAAAGAGCCCAGGCAGAGCTAATAACAATAGGAGTAATTAGTTTTTTCCAATCTTTGAAAGTATCTTTAAAAAAGATGAAAAATGCCAAAAGAACAAAAGGAAAAACTACGGCTTTTTCTGAAGAAAGCAGGGCCATGACAAGGCTAGCCAAAGAGAGGAGGTAGAACTTTTTACCCTTAATTGAAAAAACATAAAAGAGAAGCGTCAAGATTATGAAAAAGCTATATTGGGCATAAAGACCTCCGGATATCCAAGCCACTCCTTCAATCAGGATCGGGTGGACGGCAAATAAGCAGGCAGAAATGAGAGCTGTTATCGGATCAAGCAAAATCCAGATTAAAAGATAGCTAGTTAGAACCGTTCCTAAGTGGAACAAAATGCCGATTAATCTATAGGGGGCAGGATTTAATCCCCAAACTTTGTTGGTTGAGTAATAAAATAAGTTTCTGACAAATGCTTGGGGATTAGACGAGACATAACTAAAATTGTTTAGATTTTCGTTCTGGGGTATGGCGGCGATGTCGTCAGAGACAAAACTGTTGTCCAGAGAATTAAAATAGGCGGCAAAAACAAGGGCAATCAGGAGAATAATGACCAGCCGGTTTTTGTTAAACCAGCCCCAGAAGCTGAAATTAAGAATTTTTTCCCTGAGATTATCTTTGAGCATACATTTCTTTGTTGGCAATGACGCAGACGGCCGCCCCGTCTGGCCCGCTGATTTTGGATTCAAGAAACTTTTGATAAATTTTCTTTCTGAAAAAGATTCTATAAATGAGGCCGGAGTAGATTTTGTCGGTCAGGATCTCAAAAACAGAACTTAACCGCATCAGAAGAGAAAAGGGCAAGTAGAGTATCAGCAGAAAATCCCAAAACTCCAGCACTTTTTTGTCTAGATAATAATATCCGTCGGTTTTTTTAAGATTGAATTTGGCTAAGATTGAAGACCAGTCCTCAAGGGAGTGGCTGTGGTAGTGATGCTGCCTTCTGTCTCTTAAGTTCCCGTAGATTTTCGCCAAGGTTTTCAGTTGCAGAAAATCGAGGAAACTGTAGTTTTTGAAGTTATGGCTAGGGGTAGTGAAAATAAAAAGGCCGCCCGCCATCAGTACCCTGGAAACCTCTTTCAAAACCAAATCCAGGTTTTCCATATGTTCGAGCGAGCAATTGCAAAAAACCAGTTTTAAGCAGTTGTCCGGCAGGGGGATATTTCCGGCATCGGCAAAAATCGTTTTTCCATAGATGCCGTCTTTTTCTGCCGTTTTTAGAGCTTCAGACTCGTTGTCCAGGCCGTAGTCGATTCTTCCGTCAAAAACCGCTAAAGCGGCGGTGCCGTCGCCGCAGCCAAGATCTAAAGCCGGTCTGCTGGGTTCGAGAAGATGGGCGATTTTTTCTCTGAGGAGCTTGATCTCGATGCTACGGAACAAGATTGTCGGCGGCACTTTATATTTTTCTACTTTTAAAAAAAGTTTTTCTAAGTCCATTTTAGTTCTAGAAATTATCGGACTCGATCCCGGCAATTCTATCATAGCGGTATTTGTTGGACATTAGCAATTTCAATCCGGCGGCGTTCTCAAAGTTTTTTTCGTCCAAGATGCCAATCACTTTTTCTGAGAAGCTTTTGATGTCGCCGATCGGAACAGTCTCCAATTCGTTGTTCAGATAAATATTTTTGTAAGCCGGCAGGTCGTAGGCAATGGCTTTGCGGCCGCTGCAGATGGCTTCCAAGAGGGCGACGCCGAAGCTTTCGTCCAGGCTCGGAAAAAGGAAGATTCTGGAATTGGCCAAAAGCCTAAACTTTTGCGTACCGGAAACGTAGCCCAAAAACCTAATATTCTTTTCCAGCCCCAGGGTTTTTACAAGTTCTCGCAGCTTTTTTTCCTGTTTTTGATGGCCGGTTCCGGCAATCCCCAGGCTAAAATTGGGGTATTTCTCGACCACTTTCCGGCAGATTTTAATCAGATCAAAAACGCCCTTTGCCTCTTCCAGCCTGCCGGCGAACAGGCCGTCGAACTGGGACTCTCTTTTCGAGATCGCCTTTTCTATTTCCGTCTTGTCGACGGCGTTGCTGGTAACCACAATTTTTCTCTCATTGATTCCCGTTTTAATTAAAACCGATTTCAGGTCTTCGGTAACGGCAAATATCCTGTCGGCTTTCTTCAAGAGCAGCAGGCTTATCCGGTAAAAGACCCGGGCCAAGATGCGGACAAAAATATTGCCCGGCCTTTTCAAGGCCACTTCGTTTTCGAATAGGGCGACCCAGGCAATCCTTTCGTCGAAGATTTTGATGAAAAAAGGCAGTAAGAGTTCGTCCAAGACCGACGAAATAGAATAAAGAGTGTCGGCTTTTGCGATTTCAGGAAAGAAAAAGCAGGCGATCAGGGAGCGCTTGAGGAGTTCAAAGATCAGCGTGAATTTGTTGCTGACCGGGTGGCAAAAAGGGATTCTGATATATTCAATATCGCAGATCAACTCTTTAAAGGCGGGGACGGCGTATTCCGGGCAGGCCATCTTTATCTTCAGCCCCTGGCTTTGCCAGAAAGCCATTTTCTTTGCCAGCAACTCGGTGTTGCCGACGCCGATGTTGTAAAGGCAAACGGTCTTCATTGTTTTTTCTCTGCCGCCAGAAGAATCTGTCCGCCCAAGCTGGTCAGAGAGATTATCTTGTTATAGAGAGGGAAGCCGGTGTCAGAAATAGTTTTGGAAACAATTGTTTTCAGCTCAAACCTCTCCAGTAACGGAAACAGAGAGGACCGGGAATAGAGGACTTTATGGGTTTTGTCTTTGAAGGCAAACCAGTTGGATTTTTGGATGAGATGCGAAAGGGAATTGATGTTTGGAGTTGAGAGAATCAGCAGCCCTTTATTTTTCATAATAGAAACAATGTTTTCTAAAAACTTATCAGGGTTTTCCAAGTGTTCGATGATATCAAAGGCAAAGACGACGTCAAAGCCCCGTTCTTTCATTTCGTCTCTGGAAAGATCAAGATAATAGACGTTTGGAAAAGCTTTCTTTGCCTCGGCGACAAAGCTTTCGGAAACGTCAAAACCATAAAGATTTTCTTTTGTTTTTCCAAAATGCTCTTCGATCACTTCCAAAAGCCGGCCCTCGGCGCATCCAAAATCTGCGAGTTTTTCGCTCCGCCTTATTCTGTCGATGACTTTGGGCCCGAGATGATGCAAATATCTTTTAATGGCAGATTTGTCCTTTAGAATCATGGCTTGAGGGAATTAAAAATGCTAATCATTTCTTCTGCGGCTTTCCGCCAGGTGAATTTCCCCAGAATTTCCCGGTAAGAGCCGATTAAGAGCTGCTTTTTTGAATTTTCAATATCCAAGTAATACCTTATCTTTTCGCAGATCTCGCCTATCGCCAAGGGATTAAATAAAAGGTTGTCATCAGCGACAATTTCCCGGACCGGAGGAATGTTTGAAGCGAAAACGAGGCAGCCGGAAGCCATCGCCTCCAAAATCGGCAAGCCAAAGCCTTCGTATAAAGAAGGATAAATAAAGATGTCGGCGATCTGGTAAAGGGCTCTCTGCTCTCTGATGGGGAGGTAGCCGGCAACGGTTATCTTGGCTTTGTTGTCCGGATTGATCAGGCTTTGGAAGGTGGTTTTGCCGGTGGCTCCGGCAATTACCAGGTCAGCATCTTTTAAACGATCGCTGTTTTCAACGAACGCGTTTACTAGAGAGTCGATGTTTTTCCTGTTGCAGTGGGCGCTGTTGGCGAGAACAACTTTCTTTCCCTTAAGCCTATATTTCTTTCGGATATCTTCCAGGTAAGGTTCAACTTCTTTCTCAAGATAAAACTCGTTCAGGCCTAGAGGGGCGACTCTCAATTTTTGGTCTTCAACTCCGTAATAATCTTTAATCTCCTGTTTGACGAAGAGAGAGTCGGCGACGATTAAATCGGCCTTTTTGATAATATTCTCAAAAACAAGATTATAATAAACGATTTCTGCCTTCGGAGTCCATTGGGGAATGGTTTTGAATCCCAGATCGTGGATAGTGGAAACGTAGCAGCAGCCTTTTGGCCCCAAAGGGAGAATAGAATTTGCCGCATGAAAAATATCTATCTTGATTTTTTTTATTTGGTTTCTGACCAAAAGGTTATTGTAGAAAACGTTCAGAAGCCGGCTGCTCCCGAGCCCGTCATCAAGAAAAAAGTATTCATTGTCTTTATCGGCGGAAACTATCGCTTTATATAAGTTGGAGATATAGGCTTGGATTCCAGTGTGGTATTTTTCCCGCAACAATTTTGCGTTGACCCCGATTCTCATGTTTTTTTGCCCCTTGTTTTTAAAAAGCCAGTGGCAGTTCCCAGCCAACCGGAAAGCCAGCTCAGGTTTTTAGTCTGAATTGCTTTGGCGAGCCAGTAAAAATTGAGAAAAATAACATAAGCGGTAAAACTGAATATATAATCAGGGCGGGATTTAAAGATATGGCGGAAATAAAACCTGAAAAAATTTTCCATCCTTTCTTTGGCAAAAGTTCTTTTGGGAAAGGCTCCTTGCCGGGAAATGACGTGGTCAACCCGGACGTTAGCGTTAAAAACCAGCTTATTTCCGAGCTTTTTTATTTTCTGGGCCAGATCGATCTCGCACCATTCAGCCGTCCCCTGAAAGCCCAAATCAAAGCCGCCAGCTTTTTCAACGAGATTTCGACGCAGAGTCATATTACAGGCCTCAAGGTAGTCAACTTCTTTCAGGCCCTTGATTTCAAGACTTTGGGAGAAATTGGCTCCCGGAGACCAAGCCCCGCTTTTAAGAAGCTTGCCCGGTTCGTACATTTTTCTCTCAAGGAAGAAATAATTCCAGAATTTTCCCAGAAGACCAACCAATCCCTTTTTGCCGTAGAAAAAGAAAACATCACGGTTCTTTAAAAGATTTTCCTTGACGATTGTCGGGCCGCTGACTCCGGCAATGCCAGGGTTTCCGTCTAAGGTTTTGACTATGGATTGAGCCCAGTTTTCGCAGACGACGACGTCGTCGTCAATCCAAGAAACCAATTCTCCTTGAGAAGTCCGCCAGCCCAAATCCCTGGCTTTGGCCAACTCTTTGCCGTTGTCAGAAACCTTCTTGACTCTTAACTTTTGGCAATAGTCGTCAATAATCTCGGGGGTCTTGTCGGTGGAGCCGGCGTCGACAATGATGACTTCAAAATCGGCAAAAGTTTGTTTTGTCAGGCTTTCCAGGCATTCTTTCAGATTTTCAGCCCGGTTGAAAGTGCAGACAATTATTGATAGCTTTGGTTTTAATTCCGCCATCTTTTTACTATAGCAAAACAAGGTTTTGATATATCACTATGTGTTATAGCGGACAGAATGCCCGGTATATCACCATGTGTTATAATACCATAATGGCCGATAAAATCATTCGTTGGGCAAAACTTATTTATTCGTCTTTGCCCCGGGTTCGAGGGCTGGCAAAAAAAGTCAGCGCCTCAAGGGCCTACTATAAGATTGTCAGGGCCGGGATCGAAAGCCGGGTAAGAACGAGCGGGAAGGGTCCGTTCAATTTGGTGCTGGAAACGAGCAATTTCTGCCCAGCTCGCTGTCTGATGTGTCCTCATAGTTCAATGAAAAGGCAGAAAGGAGTAATGAACGACGAAGTTTTCTCAAAAATTATTGAGAGGGTAAAGCAAGAAAGCCTGCCCATTAATAAGGTTTTTTTCAGCGGCTTGGGAGAACCCTTAACCGATCCGCAAATTATCCCGAGGATAAAAGCATTCAAGGAAATGGGTTTTTCGGTCAAGCTCTATAGCAATGCTTTTTTATTAACTTCGGCCATCAGCCAACAGCTGGTTGATCTTCAGATCGAAGAAATTAACATTAGCTTTAACGGGGCCAGTCCCGAAGACTATCAAGAAATAATGGGCCTGGATTTTGACAAAACCAAGGCAAGCATCGAAAACCTTATCAAAATCAGGAAGGAAAAGAAGAGTTCCTTGCCTAAGATTTTAATTTCTTCTGTTTTGACTAAGGACAATAAAGACATCAACCAGCATATCAAGAACTGGTCTAAAAAGGTTGACTCGGTGACTATTTCCATTGCTCATGAATGGGGCGGGGGAGTACAACTAAATTCAAAATTTCCCGCCAAAGGCGGGTCCGCCTCTGGCGGAAACGTTCAAGGTTCAAAGTTGACCTATCCTTGTCGGTCACTTTGGCATACTTTTATGGTTGATTGGGAAGGCAACTTTGTAATTTGCTGCCGGGATTTTGAATCTAAATTTGTTTTGGGCAATATTTTAACTCATTCTTTCTCGGAGACATGGAAATCTCCGATACTGGAAAGTTTCCGCCAGACGCACTTAAACTTTTCAGAAGAAAAACTGCCTGCCATTTGCCGACAGTGCAACTTTCCTTTTCAGGACGGCATTGAGTGGTTTGTGCCTCGCTCCCTTGATTAAGCTGTTTGATTAGCACTCAATTAAGTTTTCCGAACAAATCATATCGATAAACCTACGATCGTAGGTTTATCGGTTGTTGGACAAACTGGTTTTAAAAAGATTTAGCCATTTTTTATTTGCGGTTGCTTAATCAAGTTACAAGTTAAGCAACTCCGTGTTAAGCAACTCAGGTCGTTGGACTGACGCCATGGTCCTGCCTGCGGAACGACGCTAGAATCTTGTGTTTCTTTAAGTAAAGCCTAAACGCATCTTTGATAATAAAAACCTGACAGTGCCTTATGCTTACTGTCAGGTTCTCTTCCGCGGAGATGAAGCTTAGCCGTGTTTGATTGTGGTACCGCCTGGCATTGTCCAATACCATTCGGTTCTGGGACCATCCGTTTTCGCAAAACTGACGGTTTGGCCCGCACGGCGTAAGTCCGTCACCTCTCCCGGGATATAAGCCGCTCCGTTAGCGATATCTTGAGCGTCTCCATCAGGCATTGTCTGAGGAGACAGAGCGTTAACGAGGGCGGCAAATCCAGCGAACTTGTTGTCCATAGGATCCTCCTCCAAAAGGGATTTACAACCGTTTACTTTATAACATAAATATCTATGAGTGTCAACCTTTTGTACTGGTTCAGTGACTTGGATATATTACTTTGATTTAAATAACCCCCCCCATTTTCTATAGGGGCAGTGAGTAAAATCTAGGTTAAAACTCCTTATCCAACATACAAGAGTCTGACTCCAGTACTTTTTTTAAATTCGGAATTTGTTTTTGACTACCGCCCAAAAGTAAATCCAAAACATCATAAAACAGACAATCGGGTGCAAAAACCAGGCGAGGTCTTTGATTTTTAAATAACCGCGGAGAGCGTCAAAAATCGGACCAACTAGGGTCAGGGAATAAAGAGAATAGGCAAATATCTTTAACTTGTCTTTTTTCGGATTATAGAGGAAATATCTTCTTTTTGAGGAATCTTTCAGGTAAAGGTTTTCCATGTACCTTTTTCTTTTCTGAAAGAATCTCCAGAAACCTTCGCCGCTGGCATGAACAATGTCGTTTTTGACAACAGCATATTTATTATAGCCTTGGGAAACCAGATCGTGATTGACGTCAATGTGAAAAAAGTTGTTGGTATCAGCCTTCATCAGCAGATCTCTTCTGATCAGGAAGCCGTTGGCGCCGACAGTCGGCAAATTCTCCTGATTGAACTCGACCAGAAAATAGTCTCCTTTGTCCAGGGCCTTTCCGGAAAGAGCCCAATTCGAATTAAGACACGATTGGCGGTCGGCCCTGCCAAAAAACCAGGCGACCGGGTCATTGGCGCCAAAAAGGGAGAAATAGCGGTTTAGGATTTTATCCTCTTTTCTGTATGTGTATCTCCAGGGATAACAGCCGGCGATCTCTGGCTCTTTGTCAAAACAGGAAACCATTCTTTTCAGCCAGTTTTTTTCCGGCAAGATATTGTCGTCGTCAATCTCAAGAATAATTTCATTCTCGCTGTAAGATAAAGCAATGGCTTTGGCTGCTTCCGGGCTGCCCGTGTTTTCATTGATTGTCTTTGCGCCGTACTTTCTTGCAATTTCAATGGTCTGGTCGGTTGAGCCGCCGTCGGCAACAATTATTTCGATTTTTCCCTGGTCGTAATCTTGAGTCCGGACGCTTTCCAGGCATTGTTCCAGGATAAGGCCGCTGTTTAGAGTGGCCAGAATAACGCTGACGGTTTTCATAGACATATTATTCAATTATATAGCAGAAAATGATAGAATGTACCAACATGAAAATTACTAATCGTAATTTTCGGACCGTAAACTAATCAAAGAATACAGTGAAAATTGCTATTTCCTATCCGCCGCTAGAGTCAGAGAAGGGGATTCCTTTGCTAGCCCAAAATAGGCAGTTTCAGTTTGCCCACAGCCCCTGGACAGCTTATCCGATTATTCCGGCTTCAGCAGCTACTTTATTAAAACAGGCGGGTTTTGAGGTTTTTTGGGACGACGCCATAAACGAAGGCCTCAAGTTTGAACAGTGGCAGACCCGGCTTTTGAAAGAAAACCCGGATATTGTTGCTATTGAAACCAAAACTCCGGTAATAAAGCGCCACTGGAAAATCATTAATGAACTAAAAACTAAAAACTATAAACTAAAAACTGTTTTGATGGGGGACCACGTCACCGCCTTGCCCCAAGAGTCAATGGATAATTGCCGGGTAGACTATATTTTGACCGGAGGCGATTATGATTTTATGCTTTTGAATCTGGCCAATCATTTGACCAAAGGAGAAAAGCTAGAGCCGGGCTGGTGGTTTAGAGACGGAGGCAATTTGAAAGACACGGGCCAGTTTGTTTTAAACCATGACCTTGATTCTTTGCCCCTGATCGACAGAAACCTGGCAAAATGGAAATTGTACGCCTTTAAAAACTCAAACTTTACTTTGGTTCCCGGCACTTTTTCCATGGCCGGCCGCGACTGCTGGTGGAGGAATAAAGGCGGCTGCAGTTTTTGCTCTTGGACAGCGATTTTTCCGCAGTTCCGCGTCGTTAAATCGGAAAGATTATTAGACGAAATCGGCCAGCTGATTGAACTGGGCGTCAAAGAAGTTTTTGATGATACTGGCACTTTTCCGGTAGGCCCGTGGCTTGAGGATTTTTGCCGGGGGATGATTGACAGAGGTTATAACAAGAAAATCAGGTTTGGCTGCAACATGAGAGCCAATGCCATTGTCGACCAGGAGACTTATGACTTGATGGGGAAAGCCAGCTTTGGATTTATTCTTTACGGCCTGGAATCTGCCAATCAGGAAACTTTGGACAGGCTCAACAAGGGGGAAAAAGAAGGAGATATTGTTGAAGCCGTCAAAATGGCGAAAAGAGCGGGCCTGAATCCTCACGTCACCTGCATGATCGGCTATCCCTGGGAGAAAAAAGAGCAGGCTCAAAAAACGGTTGACTTGACCCGTCAGCTTTTCAAACAAGGCTATATTGACAGCCTTCAGGCAACCATTGTCACTCCTTATCCGGGAACAGCTCTTTTTGCCGAAGCAGACAAAGAGGGTTGGCTCAAGACAAAAGATTGGGACAGGTATGATATGAGAGAGCCGATTCTTAAGACAGAAATGGCGGACGAAGAAACTCTGGCGCTGGTCCGCAGCCTTTACAAGAGCATTTTTTCTTTTGAGTTTTTCATTCGCAAGTTGAAAGAAGGGCTTTCCAGCCCTCAAGTTTTTTCTTACTACTGGCGGCTGAGCTTGAAGTTTTTCAGCAAGCTGGCTGATTTCCGCCAAAGGCCTTGAAAAAAGGAACTATTTTTGCTAAGCTCTTACTAGCAAACCAATTTCTCATAAGGAGGAACAATGAAGAAAACTTCCACGGTTGCAACGACCGGGATAGTTTACCAGCTTGCTGTTCCCGGCTCTTCAGTCGTTAGTATCTATGCATACTACGACTTTCAGACGGCCCTGCTTGAGGTTGATGACCAAGTCAAGGGTTACGAAAAACTGAAATCGGCCAAGGTTGGCGAGCGGATAAAGATTATGGCCGAGGTCGTCTGCCGTAAAAAGACGGGGTGGTTGCCGTCAAAAATTGTCGAAATCAGATGACATTAAGCAGCCCGGCAAGGAGAACCGGGCGGCTTTTTTTTAGACAAGAGCTTGTTGCTCACTCAATTTTCTCAAATATTTCGTTCTGCCTGACAAAGTTTCTCAAGAAAAAGGCCGAGGCGTCAATCGTTCTCAGCTGGGAAGCGTTCTTGTTGACCGCTTCCAGTTTTTTCTCTACTTGTTCCGGCAATAAATCAAAACTGTGCCAGCCTTCCTGGGAAAAGAGTTTTTTTGGCGGATAAAGAAAATCGTCTTGTTTTAATTTCCTTTCCAGGGGATAGAATCCGAAATGGATCAAATAGGCATACTGGCTCGGTTCGGCGCTTTTTTCATTGATAACTTTTTCCCAGAGATAGAACAAGGATTTATGGTCTAGGTTATTGTCTCTCGGGTGGGGAACAATGGCAATAGTCGGCTTAAACTTATCAACGATCTCGTTCAGGTCAGCCGCCAGATTGGCTCCGGTATAGAGTTGTTTTTCCCTGTAAGTGCCTTTGTAAGGATTGTAGTTAAACCTGGTTCCGGCCGAAGTATAGGAAGTTTCCGAGTCAAAGAAATGGTAAAGCATGTGGTTGAGGCCGCAATCAGGATAGCCGAGGAAAATGGAATCTTTTTGCGTCAGTCCCAGAGCCGCCGTCGCTTTCCCGGCTTCAATCATTCTTTTTTCCCCAAGATCAATGAAATCGTTCGGGTCAAAGGTTGTATTTTTCCCAAGGACAGAGGCCAGATGGTTGTCGCCGTTGGTGGCGTAGACGATCAGGATTTTCGCTCCAACACTGATCGTTTCCTGGATAATTCCGGCGCAGGCAATGATTTCGTCGTCTATGTGAGGCGCCAGAATGAGGACCCGGTCGGTTTTTTCAATGTCCGGGAACTTTGAAAGAGAACCTTCGGCCAAGAGCCGACCGCTCCAGACTCCCAGCCCGAAAGCCCAGACATACCAGGCCGCTAAAGAAAGGGCGATGATTTTCATTCCCGTTCCCAGGCCAAAAATCCAGAGAGAAACGATAACAAGAGCAATGACAAAAACCCTTCTGTTTTTCAAACTGAATTTTCTAATATTTTTTATCAGGTTTAAAGCCATTCCTGCATTATAACAAAATGGCTTGGCAAAGCCATTATTCTAATAGGATCTTGAGGAAATTGCCGCAGAGCCGCAGCCGGTTGGTTCCAAGACAGCGTTTTGTGGTATAACTAAAACATGGATGATTTAAACAAAAAACCAGGGATTGGAGTCGGAGTGATGATTTTGAGAGATGATAAGGTTTTGCTCGGCAAAAGGCATTCTGATCCTCAAAAAGCTGATAGCGAGCTCCACGGGGAAGGCAGATGGACAATGCCCGGAGGCAAGCTTCATTTTGGTGAAAAACTGAAAGAGGCGGCTTTTAGGGAAACTTTTGAGGAAACCGGCATCAGAATCAATCAGGAAAAGCTGGAAATCATCAGCGTTGCCGATGACATGGTTGAAGATGCCCATTTTGTCACCATTGGCTTTCTCTGCAAAGATTTTGAAGGAGAAGCAAAGGTTATGGAGCCAGACGAGATTACTGAATGGCAGTGGTTTAGCTTAAACAACCTGCCCGAGCCGATCTATTTTCCCAGCAAAGGAATTATAGAGCATTATCTTGAAAAATCCTTGATTTAGCTCTTCTTTTTGCTGCCGAAGTTCGGTTCCGAATTTTTACATCGCCACCAGGGCGATTTTCTGTTAGAATAAAACTATGAACAAATACTATAAAAAAGAAAAAGGGCTCTACAATTCAAATTCCAAAGAGCTTTTTGCGATCAGCAGGTCTAAGATCGACCTTTTCCTGGGATGCCCGAGATGTTTTTATCTGGACAGAAAGCTGGGATTGGGCCGGCCGAGCCTGCCGGGATGGGCGTTGAACAGCGCCGTTGACAAATTATTAAAGAACGAATTCGATCTTTTGAGAAAAAAGGGCGAGTCCCATAAATTGATGATTGCTTATGGTATTGACGCCATTCCTTTTGACCACCCGGATTTAAAAATCTGGAGAGATGACGTTTACCAATACGTTGGCGCCTGCGCTATCCATCAAAAGACCAATTTAAAGGTCTGCGGCATTATTGACGACGTCTGGATAAATGAAAAAACCAAGGAATTGTTTCTTGCCGACTACAAAGCCACCAGCACTTCAAAAGAGATTTCTTTGGAGGATGAGTATAAGCAGAGCTACAAAAAGCAGATGGAGATTTACCAGTGGATTTTCAGACAGATGGGCTTTAAGGTTTCAAACACAGGCTATTTCCTCTTCGCCAATGCCGGAAAAAACAGGCCAGAGTTTGACGCTAGACTGGAGTTTGAAACCTCGATCATTCCTTATCAGGGCGATGACTCCTGGGTGGAACCTGCCTTATTTGAAATAAAGAAATGCCTTGAATCAGATATAATGCCCAAAGCCAGCGAGGAATGCGAATACTGCGCCTATAGGGGATTAATCGGCAAGGAAGAGCCAAAGTAATTTCTTTAGAGAAAATGGCGGCGCTTCTATTTTTATCCCGTCGTCAGCCCGGGCTTTTTTTGATAGAATGGGAAAATGAAACACATCGGTCTTTCTTCAGCAAGAGTCAAAGAGCTTAAGGCTAAATACGGGGCCAATGTTTTGCCGGAAGGCAAAGAGGTTTCTCCGATCAGGATCTTTTTGTCCCAGTTTGCCAACCCCCTGATTTTTCTGCTTTTGTTTGCCGGAGTCATCTCCCTTCTTTCCAAGGAATATCTTGAGATCGCTTTTATATTCTTGGTGGTGCTTTTAAACTCTGCCTTTGGCTTTTTTCAGGAATACAAAGCCCAAAGGACCATGGCAGCCTTGAAGAAGCTGATCAGGCCGCTGGCCAGGGTTATTAGGGACGGCCAGAGGCAGGAGATTGAGGTTTCAGATCTTGTTCCCGGGGACATTGTTTTTCTTGCCGTCGGCGACAAGGTCCCGGCAGACGCAAAAGTTTTGGAAGCAGTTTCCCTCTTTGCCAACGAGGCGATTCTGACTGGCGAAAGCGAGCCAGTGGAAAAAAATCCCGGGGACGAAGCCTATATGGGAACAATTATTGCCGGCGGTCGGGCTGTCATCAGGGTGACAAAAATCGGCCTGACCACCGAGATGGGGGAAATTGCCTCGGCCCTCGAACAAACGTCTCAGCCCTTGACGACTCTCCAGCTAAGATTGAAGAGATTTACGAGATCCATAGTCTATTTTTCGGTTTTCCTTTCGTTCTTGGTACTCGTCTCCGGATTTCTGGCCGGCAGAGACTTTTGGCAGATGGTTCAGACAGCTTCTGTGATTCTGGTAGCCATTATTCCCGAAGCCCTGCTCATAGTTGTTACCTTGATTTTGGTCATTGCCACGCAGAAGATCTTGAAGAGAAAAGCCTTGATCAGGAAGCTTTTGGCGGTTGAGACTCTTGGGTCGGTGACGACTATTTGTATCGATAAAACCGGGACCCTGACAGAAGGGGAAATGAAAGTCAGCGAGGCAGATTTTAAAGACCGAGAAAGCAGCCTCCTGACAATGTCCCTTTGCAATGACATTTCCAGTCCGGAAGAAATCGCTATCTGGGACTACCTGAGGAGCCAGAAAGGTTTTTCTCCTGAAAACGTTTCGGATAAATACCAAAGGATTTCTGAGATTCTTTTCAGCAGCGAGCATAAGTTTATGGCCACTGTTAACTCTTCGCCGGAAGAGGGGACCTTTTTATTCGTCAAAGGGGCTCCAGAAATAGTTTTGGCGATGACGAGTTTAGCCGAAGGCAGCCGGCTGCAGGTTTTGGCCAAAATGGACGAATTGGCAGGCAAGGGCTTGAAAGTTATCGGCCTGGCTTTTCAAAAAGTTTCCTCTGCCGAGGCAAAAGAAATTAGCTTAGGAAACATGCCCTCTCTCCAATGGGGCGGCATGATCGGCCTTTGGGACCCGCCCCGTAAAGAAGCCAAAGAAACCATTTTAATCGCCAAAAAAGCCGGCATTAAGATAAAAGTGGTTACCGGAGACTATCGCCGGACGTCAGAAAAGATTATGGAGTTTTTAGGCATGAAAGTTGAACCGGATGAGGTTTTGGAAGGGCACGAGATGAGAAAACTCAGCGACGAAGATTTGCGCGCCAGGGTGCCCGGCATTCTCTTGTTTTCCCGGGTGACGCCCAACCAGAAGTTGAGAATAGTAAAGGCTCTTCAGGAGCTCGGGGAAATAGTGGCGATGACCGGAGACGGCGTCAACGACGCCCCCGCCCTTAAAAAATCAAACATCGGCATTGTGATGGCCGAGGCTTCGGAAGTGGCCAAGGAAACGGCGGACATGATTCTTTTGGACAGCAATTTTAAGACTATTATTTCTGCCATTGAAGAAGGAAGGGTGGTTTTCGAAAATCTTAGAAAAGTTATCTTTTTTATGCTTTCAAATTCCTTTGCCGAGATCGTTTTGATTCTGGGGTCGATTTTCTTGGGTTGGCCTTTGCCCTTGACTATTGTCCAGATTCTCTGGCTTCATTTGCTGTGCGACGGACCGGAAGACGTTGTTCTCGGATTTGAGCCAAAGGAAAAAGAGGTGATGGCTGAGGGGCCAAAGGCAATTGCAGAACCCATTCTCAACAGATTCAGCGTTTTCCTGATTTTCCTGGTTTCCTTTTTATCGGGTCTTTTTAGCCTGGGACTGTTTTGGTATTTCGGCCTTCATCTGGGGATGATAGAGCTTGGCCGGACGATGGCTTTTATGGCAATTTCTTTTGAATCGGTTCTTTACATCTTTTCCTGCCGGACTTTCAGGAAGCCTTTCTGGAAATATGAGAACTTTTGGTCCAATAAATGGCTTTTTGCGGCCGTCTTTGCCAGCTTGGGCCTGCAGATTTCCATTACCTACCTTCCTTTGACCCAAAGGCTTTTGAACATCGTTCCCTTGAACTTGGTTGACTGGGGCCTGCTTCTGGCGGCGGCGGCCATAATCATTATAATTATCGAATTGGCAAAAGCGGTGAACCAATCCAAAAAGAAGTTGTTTTAATGAAGCTCCACGCGCAAGCGCGTGGTATCTTCTCCGCTACGGGATTCCTCCCACGCTTACGCGTGGAGCGGAATCCCGCACCGTCCTGCTAAAAGCGGGACTGGTGCGCGGATAAAGCGCGCAAGAAAATGGACAAGCAATCTTTTTCAAAACGCATACTCTTGGGGATTACCGGCGAGGTAAGCTCTGACTGGAAAGCAAAGCTGGACGAGATCAACGAAATGAAGATCAGCGAAATTGCTGTTTTCCTCGAGCGTTTCAATAAAAGAGAGAGGGAGAACTTTTACCCATTTCTTTTGAAGTCCTCGATTAAGAAGGTCCCTTTTGTTCACTTGACAGCCGACACTACCAAAGAAGAAATCAAGTTTTTCATTAATAAGTTTCAGACAAGGTATTTCAACATTCACGAGTCAGACTTCGACGATTTGGATAAGTGGAAGGGCTTTTGGGACAAGCTCTACCTGGAGCTGGACTATAGCGACCAGGTTGCTAAAGAGGTCAAAGTCGAAAGAATTGGCGGCTTTTGCGTGGACCTGTCTCATCTTAAGGCATCCTTGGCTAGGGGCGGAGAAGAAGCTTATTACATTTTTCTGAGAAAAAATAAGGGGAAGTTTTCCTGCAATCACCTCAACGGCTACTCGCCCGGCCTTATGACAGACATCCATACTATTTCCAGCTTGCGTGACTTTGACTATCTGACGAGTCTGCCAAAGTACGTTTTTGGGAAAGCCATTGCTTTAGAGGTGATGAACAGCATCAAAGAGCAATTGAAATTCAAAGAATATCTAAGCAGATTGCTGGATGATTATTTTGCCGCAATTAAATAACCGCTTTTATGGTGAAAATATCGGTCATAGTCCTATTTTATGAGTTCGACGACATCAGAGACGAATGACAGGTTTTGCGCTATAATTATCTGTAGGAAATCCTAGCGTTGTTTACAGTTTGAGACACAAAAGTGTAAACAACGCTCGTAAATCTTACAAATAATAAGATAACCAAATCAAATCATGTACTTTTCTATCCTAGTTGCCGGGTTTGGAGGCGGCCTAATCAGGGGACTGGTCGGTTTTCTAAAATACTATTACTCTTATAAAAACACTCCTTTTAATCCCCTCTACTTTTTTGCGACTTCTTTTTTGTCCGGAGTGGTGGGCTTGCTGACCGCAGCGGCGATCAAGCAGTCGGGCGTCATCATTTCTGGCCTGGACACTTTAACCCCACCCCTGGCCCTGATTGTCGGCTATGCCGGAGGCGACTTTCTCGAAAATCTGTACAAGATTATTTTCAAAAAAACTTTTATCTTTCCCGGCAAGAATGCCCCGTAGAAAAACGCAGGGGTTTTCGTGGAATTTTCAGGAAGCGAAATATCTTCATTCTAAAACCCCTCTAACTATTTTCAAACAATGTCTTATGATATATGAAAGCTTAAACGTTTTAACCACGGAAGATATTTAATTTCCTACGGGGATGCCAAAAATTGATTCAGTTGATTTTGGTTCAATTGTCATTGATGGCAAGAAATACCATCAGGTTTTAATTGTGGGCTCTGAAGTTTTAGAAAGAGACTATAAGAGGCTTGAAGAGCTGTTTGGCACTTCTCATAAGATAGGCGATTGGGAGGCAGAAAAGCTGTTTGAAGAAAATCCCGAAATCATTGTTATTGGAACCGGCTGGCAGGGGGCTCTGGAGGTCGGAGAAGATTTCGTTGGCCTGGCCAGGGAAAAGGGGATAATCGTTATTGCCTTGCTGACGCCAGAAGCCATCAAGTTTTATAATGAGAAAGCTGGGTTGGGGCAGAAAATCAACGCCTTGATCCATACAACCTGCTGATTTTAAGAATCTTAAAATTAAACGCCGGCAGGGCAAAGCCCTGTCGGCGTTTTTAGTCACGATTCCGTGACGGTGACATCTATTTCTTCAAAATGTTCTTTTAGCCATTCTGAGAGAGAAGTCGGTTCCCTGGCTCTGCGGTCCACTAACAAGTATTCTGTTTTACTGCCGGGGACCGATTGAAGGGAAAAATTACCTCCGGGCGCGATGTTGATGAGGTGCTGAACCTTGGCGCAAATCCTTGAGAACGCGATAAAGTCGTTAGGATCAACGTTGAGGATGATTTTTACGGCCATTATTTAACCTCCTTGAATGAACTGGATGGATAGTAAGGTTATCTAACTAAAATAGAATCATTTTGTCAATAACTTGTACTGGCCCATGACGCATGGATATACTTTGTGTTTCATGCGGACTACGCGACCCGGCGGCGTAGTTGAGAACGGTTTTGGGGCGAAGGCTGGAGGCGTGTTATGATAATCAAATGTTTGCCTCTTCTTTATCCAAACTCAACTCAAAGCAAAAACAGGCTGTCACCTTTGGCCGAGGCCCGCTTTTGATCGTGGCGGGGGCCGGCACCGGCAAAACTACGGTCATTACCAATAGGATTGCCTACCTGATCGAAAAGAAAAAGGTTAGACCTAAGGAGATTCTTGGGCTTACCTTTACGGACAAAGCAGCTCAGGAAATGGTTGAAAGAGTAGATCGGCTTTTGTCCTGCGGCTACAGCGATCTTTGGATTTCCACTTTCCATTCTTTTTGCGACCGGGTCTTGAGAGAACACGGTTTAGATATTGGATTATCTACTGATTTCAAATTAGTTGACCAGACCAGCGCCTGGCTTTTGATTAGGCAGAACCTAGAGAGGTTCAAGCTTGATTATTACCGGCCTTTGGGCCAGCCGACAAAATTTGTCCATGCTTTAATCGAGCATTTTAATCGTTGTAAAGACCAGCAGATTTTGCCAGAGGACTATTTAAAATACGCCCGCAAAGCCAAGGGCGATGACCGGGGCCGGCTTTTGGAAGTGGCCCGGGCTTTTCAAACTTACCAGGAGTTGCTTTTAAAGTCAGGGGTTTTGGATTTCGGCGATTTGATAAATTACTGCTTGAAGCTTTTCCAGAAACGGCCAAAGATTCTAGAAAAATACCGCCGGCAATTCAAGTATAT